>WFOA01000126.1 GCA_015488325.1 Acidimicrobiia bacterium
GAGGGCCGCTTCGGTCTCGGCGGAGGCGTTCTCCCAGATCCCTTCGGACCGGGCCGAGCTGTCGGGGTCGGTGGGGTCGGCGTGGGCGAGGAGGGTCGTCGTGTCTGCCTGCAAACCCTGCAGATGTGAGATCAGCCGTTCTTCGGCTCGCAGCACCGTCGCCAGGTCGTGGCCCGACAACCGGGACCGGTCCACCGCCGGCAGCACGGCATGGGTGAACGGACCGGGGTTCCAGGTGTCGAGGTCGGCAGGCGGCGCCTCGGAGATCCCCACCATGTCTGCCGCTGACTCCCAGTCGTCCCAGCCGGTCGGAGGCACCCAGTCCTCGGGGACCGTGCCGCCGGGATCGGCTGCGAATATCTGTTCGGCTTCCATGACGCGACGATATCTGACAGCGGTAACAGAAATATGACATAAGACAACGAGCGTGAACGGTGTCCATCCGGAGGCGGGGGATCCGTCGGTCTGTTCGAACCTCGGAGGCGTGAAGGCCGGCGTGGCCCGCGGAGAGCGAACGGAACTGCGCATGCCCGGTGGCGGCCTTCGCTTCCCCGTCGCCGGGGCGAGACCGGGCCCCGACCCCTACCGGCCGGGGGCTGCAGGCAGGACCTGGCGGATCCGCTCCACCAGCTTCGAGAGGGGGCTCACCTCTCCCACTTCACGTCCCCGAACAGCAAGATCCCGGTAGAGCTCGTCGTAGCGTTTGCCGATGGCGTCGTAGCCGAACGCGGATCCGTCGAAGGGGCGGACGTACCGCGACGGGTCGGCGAGGACCCGCTCCAGGGCGTCGGCGAAGGCGGTCGGGTCGTCGTCGGCGAACAGCCCGTTCTCGCCGTCCACCACCGCCGCCCGCGACGCCATCGACCGGGTGGCGACGATGGGGAGCCCGGCAGCCTGGGCCTCGTAGAGGACGATCCCCTGGGTGTCCGACGGCGACGGGAACGCGAAGACGTCCCCGAGCCGGTACGCGGCGGCCACCTCCCGCTGATCCAAGAAGCCGCCGAACACCACCCGATCGCGGATACCCAGGCGGGAGGCGAGCAACTCCAACTCGAGGCGGTCCGGCCCTTTCCCGAAGATGAGGAGACCGACGTTGTGGCCCCGCCGGACCAGCTCGGCGGTCGCCTCCAACGTGAGGCGGTTGTTCTTCTCTTCGGTGATCCGTCCCACCCACAGGATCACCTGGTCGAACCGTTCCAGCCGATACCGCCGGCGGAGGGTGGCGACCTGTTCGTCGGAGATGCTCTCGAAACGGGACAGGTCGATCCCGGTGGGGATGACGGTGATCGGCCGTTCGCAACCGATCTCGGCGATGTACTCCTTGATCGGCTCGGTGGGGGAGACGACGGCGTCGCACCGGTTCGTGTACGCAGCCAGATAGTCGCGCACCAGCTTCTTGGCGGGTTCCACGTCGAGTCCGACGTAGTGGGTCCAGAACTCGTAGAGGGTGTGGAAGGTGTAGACGAGGGGTACACCGAACCGGTCGGCGGCGTCGGCGGCGGCTTCCCCGAGGAGGAACGGATGATGACTGTGGATCACATCCGGGCCGAAGGCCTCCACCTCTTCGAAGATGAGACTCCGTTCGAACACCGGCAGGGGGATGGCGGCCCGCACGTCGGGGAGACGCAGCGACGACACCTGGTACACCCGCACGTCGTCGCGCATCTTCTCGGCTTTCTTCCCGTAGTTGGGGCACACCGTGAGGATCTCGTGGCCGAGGCGTACCAGTGCCGTCTCCAAGAAATCCACTGCTACCGCCACGCCGGACACGCGGGGGAAGTGGTTGTTCGTGAAGATGGCGATGCGCATGACGTGGCAGCGTGCGAAGAGGGGTGGCTCTGTACCGTAGCGGCATGGAGATCACAACCGGAGATGTGCTGGCGATGCTGGCCGAGATCGCCGAGTTGGAGGTCCTGGACGAAGGATCGCCGAACGCGTTCCGGGTGCGGGCCTATCAGAACGCCATCGCCGGCATCGAAGCGGCCGGTGTCGACGTGACCGAACTGTCGGAGGACGAACTGGTCCGGATCAAAGGGGTGGGTCGCAGCATCGCCCAGAAGATCCGGGAATACGTGGAGACCGGGAAGGTCGCCAAGCTGGAGGAGCTGCGGGCCAAGTACCCGCCCGAGTTCGTCGCCCTCACCCGTATCCCCGGCCTCGGCCCGAAGACCGCCCTCAAACTCCGAGAGGCCCTCGGAGTTCAGAACCTCGACGACCTGAAGGCGGCGATCGACGCCCACGCCGTCAGGGAGCTCCCCGGGTTCGGGGCGACCAGCGAAGAGAAGCTGGCGAAGGCGATCGAACGACTCGGCCTGGTCGGCAAAGAGCGACGCACCCCGATCGCCGACGCCCTGCCCCTCGCCGAACGGCTCGTCCAACGGCTCGCCTCGGTGGAAGGGGTGGAACGGGCCCAGTACTGCGGGAGTCTCCGCCGCTTCCGGGACACCATCGGTGACATCGACATCGTCGTCGCCGCCACCGACCCGACCC
>WFOA01000127.1 GCA_015488325.1 Acidimicrobiia bacterium
GCCCTGGGGGTCGGCGTGGGGGTGGGGATGGGGACGGTCACCCTGTTCGGGAGGTTCATCTCCCGCCGGGAGATCTGGTTCGGTGCCGGTTTGAGCGTCACCGGGGCGGCTATCGTCGCCACCGCCCTTGCCGGGAGCCTGATCGGGGCGGCCGCCTGGACGTTCCTCGCCGGCCTCGGCACCGGAGTGGCCTACGTGACCGGGTTCACCCACCTGCATTCGGTCGTCACCGACGAGATCCGGGGCCGGACCTTCGCCGCCCTGTTCGCCTCCGCCCGGGCGGCGCTGCTGGTCTCCTTCGGGCTGGCGGGGATCGGCGCCGCCGCCCTCGACGGTCTCGTCTCGGGGCGGCTCGGGTCGGGGATCCGGGCGGTCATGACGGTCGGTGGGGCGGTGATCGTGTCGTCCGGTCTCGCTACGTTGTGGGCCGTGCGTGCCCAGTTCCGTCCGGGGCCGATCGACGAGGCGGCCCTCGAGTCGCTGCGGGACGCCAGCGACGCGATCACCTGGATCCGTGGGGCGAGGAGGCCGCCCGAGTGAGAGGCTGCTACGTGGCGTTGGAGGGTGTGGAAGGCGCCGGGAAGTCCACGGTGGGGAGGGCGGTCGCCGCTCGGCTACGGAAACGGGGGTTCGACGTGGTCGAGGTTCGGGAGCCGGGTGGAACTCCGCTGGGGGAGGAGATCCGCCGGCTGCTCCTCCACGCCGACGAGATGACACCGTGGGCGGAGGCGATGCTGTTCGCCGCCCAGCGGGCACAGCTCGTCGCCGAGGTGGTCGCACCGGCGTTGGAAGACGGAGCGTGGGTGGTGTCCGACCGTTCCTACTACTCGTCCCTCGCCTACCAGGGCGACGCCCGGGGCCTCGGCGTCGAAGCGGTGCGGAAGGTGAACGAATACGCGGTGGGAGGGGTCGTGCCCGACCTCGTCGTCGTCCTCGACGTCGACCCGGGGCGGGGACTCGCCCGGCAGGGGGACGTCGACCGGATCGGAGGCCAAGGCCTCGAGTTCCAGCGGCGGGTGGCCGAGGCCTACCACCGCCTCGCCGAAGCCGAGCCTTCCCGTGTGGTGGTCGTCACCGCCGACGCCGGGCCCGACGAGCTCGCCGAACAGGTCGTCGCATTGGCGGAGGCACGGTGCGGCTGAACGCCTTCCGGGACGTCATCGGCCACCAGCGGGTCCTCGACCTGCTGGCCGACGAAGTCCCGGCACCCGCCGGCGCCTACCTGTTCGTCGGTGCCGCCTCGGTCGGCAAGGCGACGGTCGCCCGCCGGTTCGCCGCGGCCCTCCTCTGTCCCCAGGGGGGAATCCACGCCGAGGCCTGTGCGACCTGTCGCCGGGCCGTCGACGGCTCACATCCCGACCTCGTCGTCGTCGAGCCTCGAGGCCGCCAGACCCTCGGTGTGGAAGACGCACGCAACGTGGTCGCCCAGGCGGTGCTCAGTCCGGTGGAAGCTCCCCGGAAGGTGTTCTTGTTCGAAGATGCCGGGACGATGACCGACCAGGCCGCCAACGCGCTGTTGAAGACGTTGGAGGAGCCGACCGGCTCCACCGTCTTCGTCCTCGTCGCCGAGTCCGAAGACGACCTCCCTTCGACGGTCGCCAGCCGGTGCCGGACGGTCCATTTCGGGCGGGTCGACGAGGCTTCGCTGGTGGAGGCGCTGGTGTCGCTCGGGCTGGACCGTCGGCACGCCGAGAACATCGGCCGGATCGCCGGAGGTCGCCCAGGGCTCGCCCTCGCCCTCACTCACAGCGCCGAGGCGGCCCGTTTCCGGGACGCCTGGCTGTCGGTCCCCACACGGTTGTCGCCCGCCCCGGGGGAGGCGTTCATGTTGGCGGAGGAGATGCTGGCCGAGTTGGAACCGCTGCTGGAAGACGTCGAAGCCGACAACGAAGACCGGGTGACCCGGGAGCAGCGGGAACGGAGCAGGCGCCGGGCCCGTCAGACCCTGCTGGCGGGCGGACTCGAGATCCTCGCCTCGTGGTACGTCGACGCGGCCGCCCTGCAGCTGGCCGGGGTGGTGCGCAACCGGGACGTGCCGTTCGAGGAGTTGGCGGCGGTGAGTCCGGACCGGGCGGTCCGCAACGCCCAGCTCGTCCTCGACGCCATGAGCGGCCTCGGGCTGAACCTCCGGCCCCGTCTGCTGTTGGCCGAACTGTTCGCCGAGTTGGCGTCGGAGGACTGACGCGGGTCGTGTCGCGGCATCTGCCGCGACACGACCGGGGAGCCGGAGAGGGGAATCGAACCCCTGACCTGCTCATTACGAGTGAGCCGCTCTGCCGACTGAGCTACTCCGGCGGGACCTTCATCGTAGTGCCCGTGGCGCCGCCCGGATCGCCAGTGGGGTGCTGCTACCTTCCTGTTCGTGGCAGACCAGGCCGATTTCGAGCGCGACGCCCTCCAGTACGCGCCCCAGCTCTACACCGCGGCGCTGCGGATGACGCGTAACCCCGCCGACGCCGAAGACCTGGTCCAGGAGACGTTCTTGAAGGCGTATCGGGCGTACCACACCTTCCAGGCGGGGACCAACCTGAAGGCCTGGCTCTACCGGATCCTGACCAACACCTTCATCAACAAGTACCGGAGGGATGCCCGCCGCCCCAGCGAGGTCGACCTCGGTGAGCTCGAAGACATGTATCTGTACCGGAGGATCGGTTCGGAACATTCGGCGGCCTCCGCCCGAAGCGCCGAGGACGCCGTCCTCGAAGGCCTCGTCGAGGCGGACGTGAAGAAGGCCGTCGAATCCCTCCCGGAGATCTTCCGGCTCCCGGTGCTGTTGGCGGATCTGGAGGGGTTCTCCTACAAGGAGATCGCCGAGATCCTCGACATCCCCATCGGGACGGTCATGTCTCGTCTCCACCGGGGAAGAAAGGCTTTGCAGAAGGCGTTGTGGGAGTTCGCAGAGCGACGCGGGCTACTGCCCGACGAGGTGGCCGATGAGTGATCGATGTGACGAGGCGCTCGCCAATCTCTATCTCTACCTGGACTCGGAGTTGGATCGGGTGAGCAGCGATCGCATCAGAGCCCATCTTGCCGACTGTCCCCCCTGCGAGCACGTGTTCAGCTTCGAACATCGGTTCAAGCTCGTGGTACGGGAACGTCTCCGCGAAGAGGTGCCCCCCGAATTCATCGCCAAGATACGCGCCGTCCTCTCCTCCGAATACGAGATCGACGGGTGAGGCGTTCTCGGACCGTGGTGACCTGTCCGTCCGGAGACGCCTCAAGGCTCGTGTATCCTCTCGGCTCCATGCGAAGCTCACGTGTCGTCGCCCCGCTGCTGATCCTCGTTCTCGTCGTCGGATGGGCGGTCCCCGCCGTCGCCCAGGAGTCGCCGCCCGCCGAGGCCGGATCCACCGCGGAGGTGGCGCCGATGGAGCCGGCCGTCGTCGTCCAGCCCCCTGCCAAGACCGAGACCACCCAACCATGGACCTACCGGTATCTGGTCCCCCTCCTCATCGTCCTGGCCCTGGTGACCGTGTTCGGTACCGTCGTCCAGTACTTCGTGCGTGTCGTGCGTGGCCGCTACAAGCCGGTCCGGTGACGAACGTCCTCTCCCGCCCTCTCGCCGGGCGGGTCGCCGGTAGGCTGGCCGGAGCCTATCCCCTCGCCTTCGGATACCACGTCTCCCAGCTCGCCGACGAGCTCGTCGTCGCCGTCGAACGGGCCAACGAGCTGGTGGCGGCCGAGACCGGACTGGAACTGCCCGGTGCGGCGGCGGTGCTGGTCGTCACCCGCCAGGAGTGGGTCGACCGGAACCTCGAGGTGTTCGCAGAGCTCCTCGCCCCGGCCGAGCGGCGTCTCGCCGAACGCCTCGAACGGGTGGGCGGTGCGGTCGGGGCCGCCCATGCGTTGGCCCGGAGGCTCCTCGCCGCCGAGACGGGTGCGGTGTTGGGGCTGTTGTCCCGTCGTGTCCTCGGTCAGTACGAACTCGTCCTCCCCGGAGGCGACGAGGGGGATTCGATCGCTTTCGTCGGCGGCAACCTGTTGGCCATGGAACGTGCCCACCAGTTCCGGCCGTCCGAGTTCCGCCTCTGGGTCGCGTTGCACGAGGCGGCACACCGTGCCCAGTTCATCGGCGTGCCCTGGCTGCGGGAATACTTCCTGTCCCTCGTCGCCGAACTCGTCGACCAGGCTCGGCCCGAACCGGGTCGTCTCAGACGGGTCGTCGACGAGATGGTCGCCGCCCGGAGGGCGGGACGGCCCGTCGTCGACGAGCGGGGGATCTGGGGGCTGTTGGCGTCGCCCGGCCAGCGGGACGTCCTCGACCGGGTCCAGGCCCTCATGTCGTTGCTGGAAGGTCACGGCCACGTGGTGATGGACCGGATCGGGTCGAGGGTGCTGCGGACCTCAGAACGCATGTCACGGCTGCTCAAGGCCCGCCGACGCGACCCTCGCACCGCTGCTCTGCTGCGCCTGACCGGACTGGAGCTGAAGGTTCGCCAGTACGAACTGGGTGAGCGTTTCGTGCTGGCGGTGGAGCGGCGGGGCGGGTGGGAGAGCCTCGACCGGGCATGGGAGGGACCCGAGGCCCTTCCCACCCTCGCCGAGATCGAAGACCCGACCCGATGGCTGCGGCGCGTCGCCTGAATCGGCTCGCCGCCTTCGTGCGGGAGCGAACCGAGCTCCCCGAAGGGCCCCTCGTGGTGGCGCTGTCGGGAGGTGCCGACTCGGCTGTCTGCGCCTGGACGGCGGTCGAGTCGGGGGCGTCGGTACGGGCCGTGCACATCCATCACGGCTCGGCGGCCTCGGACCGTCTCGCCGTCGCCGCCGCGGAGGTCGCCGACCGCCTCGGCATCGAACTCGACACGGTCACCGTCGACGTGGCGCCGGGACCGTCGCCGGAAGGACGGATGCGCCGCGCCCGTTACCAGGCGCTGGAGGAGCGTCGCCGCCCGGGAGAGTGGGTCCTCACCGGGCACACCCGGGATGATCAGGCCGAGACGGTGCTGGCCCATCTACTCCGGGGGTCGGGGCCTCGTGGCCTCGCCGGGATCCCGCCTCGCCGCCACCCCTTCGCCCGGCCCCTCCTCGGTGTCTTCCGTTCCACCATCCGGGAGTTGGCGACCCTGCTCGGCCTCCCCTTCGTGGACGACCCCGCCAACGAGGATCCGTCCCATCTTCGGAACCGGATCAGGGCCGAGCTGATCCCGGTGATCGAGGCACGGATCGCGCCAGGTGCCCGCCGCACCCTCGCCAGGACCGCCGAGCTGCTGCGTGCCGAGGTGCAGGTTTGGGAGGAGCGGCTCCGTCGCCTCCCGTTCACCGAAGGGGTGTCGTCGGTGCGGCTGCCCGCCGGGGTGGTGAAGGCCCTCGGACCCGCGGCGGCGTCGGAGGCGGTGCGGGAACTGGTTGCGAGGGCCGGCGCCGAATACCCCCTGGCCGCCCGGGACGTGCAGAGGATCCTCGCCCTGGTCCGTTCCGGCGGCGGGTCGCTGGATCTGGCAGGCGGCCTCCAGGCGCGGGTGGGAGGGCCGTGGCTGGAGATCGGGTCGAAGGCCGCCCGGGAGGACGAGTCGCCTCCGACGCCGCTTCGGCCCGGGTTCGCCGTCCGTTGGGGCCGGTGGCGTTTCGACGCCCGGGTCGGGGAGCCGCCTCGGCCGTTCCCCCTGTCGCCGTGGATGCTCGCCGTCCCGGTGCCCGACGGCGACCTGACGGTGCGGCGGGTGAGGCCGGACGACCGGATTCGCCTGGGATACGGCTCCAAACGGGCCTTCGACGCCCTCGCCGAGGCGGGGGTGCCTCGCCACGAGCGGTCCCGCTGGCCCGTGCTGGAGACGACAGACGGAATCCTGTGGATTCCCGGTGTCCGACGGGCGGCCGGTTCGTCCCGGGACGACACCGGCGGCTACCTTTCCGTGGTCGTGTCCGAGGAGGAACGGTGGAGCGGGTGAAGACCCTGATCTCGGCGGAGGAGATCGCCGCCAAGCTGGAAGAGATGGGGGCGGCGATCACCGCCGACTATCGAGACAAGGACCTGCTGATGGTCGGGGTGCTGAAGGGTGCCTTCATCGTCATGGCCGACCTCGCCCGCCACGTGCAGCTGCCCGTCGAATTCGACTTCATGGCGGTGTCCTCATACGGCGCCTCCACCCAGACGTCCGGGGTGGTGCGCATCCTCAAGGACCTCGACCAGGAGATCACCGACCGCAACGTGCTGATCGTCGAGGACATCATCGATTCAGGGCTGACCCTCAACTACCTGATGAAGAGCCTGCGGGTGCGGAGGCCCGCCTCGTTGGAGGTCGCCGCACTCCTCGTGAAGGAGGGCATCCAGCGGGTGCCGATCGACGTGCGATACACGGGCTTTCGGATCGGTCCCGAGTTCGTGGTCGGATACGGGCTCGACTACGCCGGGAAATACCGGAACCTGCCCTACGTCGGGGTGATGGAGGGTTCAGAGTGACGGGAAAGGTTCCGATAGGGTTGGTCCTCCCGTAGCATGGTCGGTACCGGGAGTCCCGTCTGTACGTTCGCCCGGCCGTCGTCCACACATTCCGCACCAGACCGTGTCCCGTAGAGGAGAGCAGTGAACCGAACCACCCGCACCTTGCTGATGTACGGCCTCGTCTTTGTGGTGTTGGCCGTGCTCGCCCAGCAGTGGTTCGGCACCATCGGCGCTCCTACCCAGATCTCGTTGCCGACCCTGGTGGAGCGCATCGAAGACGGCGACGTCGCCTCGGCGGAGATGCTGCTGCGGTCGAAACAGGTTCGGGGCCGGTTCGTGGGCTCCGCCACGCCGGAGGGGGCGTTCGACTTCGTGACGGCGTACCCGGAGGGTTGGGAGGCGAACCTCACCGAGCTGCTGCTCGCCAACGTGCCCGAGGTGGCCTCCAACTCGGAGCCGCCTTCCATGTGGGAGCTGCTTCTCGGATTCCTCCCGTGGCTGCTCCTCATCGGGTTCATGGTGTTCATCTTCATGCAGATGCAGGGCAGCGGGAACCGGGTGATGCAGTTCGGCAAGGCCAAGGCCCGGATGGTCACCAAAGACCAGCCCAAGGTCACCTTCGACGACGTCGCCGGTCTCGAAGAGGCGATCGAGGAGCTCGAAGAGATCAAGGACTTCCTCCAGCATCCCGACCGCTACCGGTCGATCGGCGCCAAGATCCCCAAAGGCGTCCTCCTGTTCGGCCCACCGGGGACGGGCAAGACGCTGCTCGCCAAGGCGGTGGCAGGCGAGGCGGGGGTGCCGTTCCTGTCGATCTCGGGGTCGGATTTCGTCGAGATGTTCGTCGGGGTCGGGGCTTCCCGGGTTCGGGACCTGTTCGAACAGGCCAAATCCAACGCTCCGGCGATCGTCTTCATCGACGAGATCGACGCCGTCGGACGGCACCGGGGCGCAGGCCTCGGCGGCGGCCACGACGAACGGGAACAGACCCTCAACCAGCTCCTGGTGGAGCTGGACGGGTTCGAAGGCAACACGGGCGTCATCGTGATGGCCGCCACCAACCGTCCGGACATCCTCGACCCGGCCCTGCTGCGTCCCGGACGGTTCGACCGCCAGATCGTCGTCGACGCCCCCGACATCGAAGGCCGCAAGGCGATCCTCGCCGTCCACGCCCGGGGCAAACCGCTGGAAGACGACGTCGACCTCGAAGTCCTGGCCCGGCGCACCCCCGGGTTCACCGGCGCCGATTTGGCGAACCTCATCAACGAGGCGGCACTGCTGTCGGCTCGGAAACGGAAGCCGAAGATCGGCATGGTGGAGCTGGAGGAGGCGATCGACCGAGTCATCGCCGGGCCGGAGCGGCGGAGCAAGGTGATGAGCGAAGAAGAGAAGCGGCTCATCGCCTACCACGAGACCGGACATGCCCTCGTCGGATGGGCCCTTCCGGAGGCCGACCCGGTGCACAAGGTGACGATCGTCGCCCGGGGACGGTCCCTCGGCCACACGTTGGCGCTGCCCACCCGCGACAAGATCCTCGTCAAACGGTCCGAGCTGGTGGACCAGCTCGCCATGCTGCTGGGTGGGCGCACCGCCGAGGAGATCATCTACGCCGACCCGACGACCGGCGCCGCGAACGACATCGAGAAAGCCACCCAGATCGCCCGCAAGATGGTGATGGAGTACGGCATGAGCGACCGGCTCGGACCTCTCCAGTACGGCAAGCCCGACGGCGAAGTGTTCCTCGGGCGTGACTACACCCGCCGGGCCGACTACTCCGACGACGTCGCCGCCCACATCGACGAGGAGGTGCGGCGCCTCATCTCGGCTGCCCACGAAGAGGCCCGCCAGATTCTCGACACCCACCGGGACGCGATGGAACGGATGGTGGAGGCGTTGATGGATCGGGAGACGCTGCGGCGCGAAGAAGTGGAGGAGATCTTCGCCGACGTGCCGAAATGGATCCACGATCCCGACGGGACGCTCCGTATCCGCCAGCCCGACCCCGGTTCGAACGGGGCGGGCGCGGGCAACGTCCCGGGGGAGGTGGCGGCGGCGTCACCGACGGAGTCCACCCCCACCGTCTGAGAGGAGCCGGCGTGTCCGTGGACCGAGTGGCCATCGCCGGGGCGATCCGCACCATCCTCGAGGCGATCGGCGAAGACCCCGACCGGGAAGGACTCAAGGAGACACCGGAACGGGTCGCCCGGTTCTACGCCGAGATCTTCGCCGGGTTGCACCGGGACCCGGCCGACGAGGTGGACGCCTTCTTCGGTGAGGAGTCCTACGACGAGATCGTGATGGTGCGTGACATCCCCTTCTATTCGATGTGCGAACACCATCTCGCCCCGTTCCACGGGTTCGCCCACGTCGCCTACATGCCCGACGGCTGCCTCACCGGACTCTCGAAGCTGGCGAGGCTCGTCGAAGGCTACGCCAAACGTCCGCAGATGCAGGAGCGCCTCACCAGCCAGATCGCCGACGCCCTCATGGACCGGGTCCGTGCCCGGGGGGCCCTCGTGGTGATCGAAGCCGAGCACCTCTGCATGTCGATGAGGGGCGTGAAAAAGCCCGGATCTACCACGACGACGTCGGCGGTGCGCGGGATCTTCCGGGAGAACCCCGCCACCAGGGCCGAGGCGTTCAGCCTGATCCGCGGGAGATGACGAGGCCCATCCACTGGCGGACCCGCAGCCGGATCCTGCCGCTGCAACGGACGCTGGTCATGGGTGTCCTCAACCTCACCCCGGACAGCTTCTCCGACGGTGGCGCCTACCTCGACCGCCGCCAGGCCGTCGAACACGCCTACACGATGGTCGAAGCCGGTGCCGACATCGTCGACGTCGGCGGCGAGTCGACCCGCCCCGGATCCCTTCCCGTGCCCGAAGACGAAGAGCTGGCTCGGGTGATACCGGTGGTGGAAGAGCTGGCGGCGGGAGGGGTGGTCGTGTCGGTGGACACCAGGAAACCGAAAGTGGCGGCCGCCGCCCTCGACGTCGGCGCCGAGATCGTCAACGACGTCTCCGGCCTGCGTCATCCCGACATGCGGGCGGTGGTGGCCGACGCCGGAGCCGGCGTGGTGATCATGCACATGCAGGGCGAGCCCGCCACGATGCAGCAGGATCCCCGATACGACGACGTCGTCGCCGAAGTGGAGGCGTTCCTCTTGGCCCAGGCCGAGCTCGCCCGTGAGGCGGGGGTGTCGTCCGAGGCGGTGGTGATCGACCCGGGGATCGGGTTCGGCAAGACCGTCGACCACAACCTCGAGCTGCTCCGTCACCTCCACCGGTTGGCCGGTCACCGGTATCCGGTGATGGTGGGGACGTCACGGAAGACCTTCCTCCGCAGGATCACGGGGACCGAAGAGGTTCACCGGCTCGACGAGGCGACGGCCGTGACCGTGGCCTTGGCGGTGGCGCAGGGGGTCGCGGTCGTGCGGGTCCACGACGTTGGCCTCGCACGGGACGCGGCCACCGTCGCGGAAGCTATCGTCGGGGAAAGCCCATGGCAAGCATGATCACCGGACTCAAACCACGCGGATTCACCTGGGTCATCGCCAACCGGCTGGCGGTGAGCGAACGGGTGGGGGGACACGGTTTTCAGCATCGTCGGGTGCGCCGCGAAGAGGAGATCACCTGGCTCATCCAGGAGGCGGGGATCACCACCGTGGTCACCCTCCTCCCCGGGAACCAGAACCTGCGGGCCTACCGGGACAACGGTCTGGTGGCCTATCAGGTGCCGATCAGCGTGCCGGTCGAACCCGGCGAACCCGCCCGCCTGTACGAGGTCCTCGACGAGGCGCTGGCCGACCCGTCCGCCCGGGTGCTCGTCCACAAAGAGACCATCGACGACACCCTGTCCGGCCTCCTCGGCGGGTACCTGATGGCGTCGGGGCTGGTCGACGACGCGATCCTCGCGTCGGCGCTGATCCAAGAGATCCTGGGGCGCCCCTTGGGACCGGAAGGGCGGGCGCTCATCTCCGCTCCCGAGTCGTGACCGACCAGATCGTCTTGCGGGGGATCGAGGTGTGGGCCCGTCACGGCGTCTACGCCGAGGAACGCCGACGCGGCCAGCGGTTCCTGGTGGACGTGGTGGCGGACGTGGACCTGTCCCCGGCCGGCACGAGCGACGACCTCGCCGCCACCGTCGACTACGGCGAGTTGGCCCGGGCCGTCCACGACCGGGTCGCCGGCGAACGTTGGGACCTGATCGAACGGGTCGCCGAACGGGTCGCCGAACTGGTGTTGGGGGACCGCCGGGTACGGGCCGTCGAAGTGACGGTCCACAAGCCGCAGGCCCCGATGCCGGTGACGGTCGCCGACGTGGCGGTGGTCGTCCGACGGTTCCGATGAGGGCTGCGGTCGCCCTCGGGTCGAACGTGGGGGACCGCCTCGGGCATCTCCGCCGGGCGGTGGACGCCCTGGCGGAGCTGGGACGGGTGGAGGCGGTGTCGTCGCTGTACGAGACCGAACCGGTGGGGGGACCCGAACAGGGCCCGTATCTGAACGCCGTGGTGGTCCTCGACACGGTTCTGGACCCGGCGGAGCTCCTGGCGGGGCTCCACCGGATCGAAGCGGCAGCAGGACGGACCCGGGAGGTGCGGTGGGGCCCGCGGACCCTCGACCTCGACCTGGTCGTCTACGGGGACCGTGTCGTCGACCACGAGGACCTCCAGGTTCCCCACCCGCGCGCCGCCGAACGTCGTTTCGTGCTGGAACCGCTGGTGGAGGTGTGGCCCGAGGCGACGGTCGGGGAGGGGAGGACCGCCCGGGAGGCGCTGTCGGCTCTGCAGGGTCAACGGGTGTTCCGGTGGTCGGGGGATTGGAGGTCCGAGACGCCCAGCCTGGGCTGGCGCGGATACGCCTGGGTCGCGGCCCAGTTCGTCCTGTTCGCCGTGTTCGCGGTGCTGATGGTCGTCGGCGGCGATCCGGCCCCTCCGCAATGGACGCGGGTGGTCGGAGGCGTGCTGGTGGCGGCAGCGGTCGCCTTGGGAGGGTCGGCCGCCCTGGTGTTGGGGCGGGCCCTCACGCCGCTTCCTCAGCCCCGTCCGGGAGCCGGTCTCGTCGCCCATGGCGCCTACCGACTCGTGCGGCATCCGATCTACGGGGCGGTGGTGCTCGGGTTGGTCGGCTTGGCCGTGTGGGACGCCAACCCGGCGGCGGCGCTCCTCGGGGCGGCCATGGCGGTGTTCTTCCGGCTCAAGTCCGCCCACGAGGAGGCCAACCTGGCGCTGGCCTACCCCGAGTACGAGGACTACCGCGCCCGGGTGCGACGCCGGATCATCCCGTGGGTGTGGTGACGGGTCAGGGCTGCCAGGTGGTCGTCGTCGGGATGGTCGGTTGGGCGCCCCGATAGGGCGAGGGCCTCTCTTCCTGGGGGTAGAGGTTGGGGATCGGTCTCCCGTTGTCGTCGAGGGGGATGGCGATGGCGCCGCCGTCTTCGGGAATGATCAGCTTTCCGTCGGAGACGAGGGGTTCGTAGCCGCCGCTTCGCAGTTCGGGTCGTGTCAGCACGGGCCTTCCCTCTTGGTCGTACAGGAGCACCTGGGTCGGGTTCCCGTCGAGGTCGTAGGGGTAGAGGTTCGTGATCGGACCGTCGGTGCCGAGCAGGCCCCGATAGGAGGCACCACCGTGGGGTTCGTCGAGCGACTGGGTGAGGGGGAACGCGCCTGAGAGGGTGATCGACACGTAGAACAGGGTCGCGGCGGTGAAGGCCACGTCGACGAACCGTCCCCGGCGAGGGGAACGGGCGAGGCGGAACGACAGCCACGTCGAGGCGGCGACGACGGCGCCACCCACCCACGCCTCGTCGAGGACTTCGGGAAGTGGGAATCGAACGAAGGGGTCCCGGTTGTAGATCACCGAGATCGAAGCGACGAGGAGCCACCCCCTCGTGGCCAGCCAGTAGGGACGGAGCCGCACCCACTGTGCCATCCACCAGCGCACCGCCGGTCGGTTTCGGAACTCGTCGAGCCGACGCCCGAGGGCCGCCCACAGGCCATCGGGTGCCGGTCTCGTTCCCATCCCCGCCGCCTCGCGCAACTCCCCGGCGAAATCCTCCGGGGAACCGAGGGCGGCTTCGAGGTCGGTGTCGGTGGAGGGGGCGAGGTCGGCGAGTTGGACGGCGACGTCGCCGAGGATCTCTTCCTGTTCGTCCTCGGGGAGGTCGGCGAGGGCCTTGCGAACCCTCTGCAGGTAGTTCTCGGCGGCGGGGGTGAGGGTGGTGGGTGTGGCGGTGGTGGTCATGCGGCCTCCTCGGTGAGATCCAGCAGGTCGTTCATGACGGCGGCGAGATGGGTCCAGGTCTTCGTGGATCGTTCCAGCAGGTCCCGCCCGGCGGCGTTGATCCCGTAGTACTTGCGGGGCGGGCCCTCTTCGGAGGGCACGATCTGGGAGGTGAGGTACCCACCCCGGTACAGGCGGCGGAGGGTCCCGTAGACCGAGGCTTCGCCCACTTCGTCGAAGCCGGCTGCTCGCAGCCGGCGGATGATGTCGTATCCGTAGGTGTCCTCTCGGGCGACGATGGCGAGGACCGCCGTGTCGAGGAGACCCTTCAGCACCTGGGTCGTGTCCATGTGAGTCCTTCCTGGTCCACGGTACTACGGAAAGCACAATAGCATGTCATCGTCGGAGGATCGTGTGCATGCGACGGCGGTTTCCGCGTTGTACGGTCCGGGTGCACGGCGGCGGCCGTGCCGACGTCCGGCTTGAAAAGAGGGACGCAACCGTCCAGAGTGCGACCCCTCATGGACGAGACCTCCGACCTCGCCGCTCATCCCCTCACCGCCGCCCGCCTCGAGAAGCTCGAGGCGCTCCGGGCCGCCGGCGTCGAACCGTACCCTCCGCGCTTCGACCGCACCCGGCTCGCCGCCGAACTGCACGCCGCCTTCGCAGACCTCGAACCCGGATCCGAGACCGACGTCGACGCCTCCGTCGCCGGTCGGATCATGCTGAAACGCAGCTTCGGCAAGCTCGTCTTCGCCACCATCCAGGATGCCTCCGGGAGGATCCAGCTCTTCGTCGACGCCCGGCGACTCGACCCCGAAGACTTCGGCCGGTTCGCCGACCTCGACGTCGGCGACTGGGTGGGAGCGTCGGGGCGGGTGATCACCACCAAGAAGGGCGAGCTGTCGGTGGCGGTCGAGGAATTCGTCCTCCTCGCCAAAGCCCTGCGGCCGCTCCCCGAGAAATGGCACGGCCTCACCGACACCGAGCTGCGGTCGCGGCGCCGATACCTGGACCTGATCATGAACGAGGAGTCGCGTCGTGTGGCGGTGACCAGGGTGAGGATCGTCTCGGAGCTCCGTCGCCAGTTCGTCGAACGCGGGTACCTCGAAGTCGAGACCCCCGTGCTGCAGACCCAGGCGGGAGGTGCCCTCGCCCGTCCCTTCGTTACCCATCACCACGCCCTCGACCTCGACATGTACCTGCGGATCGCCACCGAGCTGCACCTGAAGCGGCTGGTCGTCGGCGGACTGGAGCGGGTGTTCGAGATCGGGAGGGTGTTCCGCAACGAAGGGATCGACGCCACCCACAACCCCGAGTTCACGATGCTGGAGTCCTACGAGGCCCTCGCCGACTACCTCGACATCATGGCGATGGTCGAAGAGATCTTCGCCGCGGTCGCCGAGGTCGCCACCGGCTCGACGGTCGTCAGCTACCAGGGGCGCCAGATCGACCTCACCCCGCCGTATCGGCGGGTACGCCACCTCGACGCCGTGCGGGAAGCCGTCGGTGAGGACGTCTCCTACGACATGGCGATGGACGATCTGCGGACGCTCGCCCGCCGCCACGGGGTCGAGCCGGAGGAGGGTTGGGGTCACGGCAAGATCTTCGACGAGCTGTTCGAAGAGCTCGTCGCCGACGGGCTCTGGGAGCCCACCTTCGTCATGGACCACCCGAAAGAGATCTCGCCCCTCGCCCGGGTCCATCGGGACGACCCCCACGTCACCGAGCGGTTCGAGCTGTTCATCGCCGGGTCGGAGTACGCCAACGCCTTCTCCGAGCTGAACGACCCCATCGACCAGCGACACCGTTTCGAAGCCCAGGTCCGGGCGAAGGCGGCGGGGGACGAAGAGGCCCATCCGATCGACGTCGACTACATCAGGGCCCTCGAATACGGCATGCCTCCGACCGGCGGCCTCGGGATCGGCGTCGACCGGCTCGTCATGCTCCTCACGGACCGTAGCCACATCCGGGAGGTCCTGCTGTTCCCCACCCTCCGGCCGGAGGACTGACCCCGGTCCCCACGGCGTCGGTCCGCATCGAGCCGGTGGCGTCCAGGCTTCGCGACAGGCGGGTGAGTTCAGCTGCGGTCGGTGGGGAACGGGACGACGTCGGCGTCCCGGAGGTCGTCGGCTCGGCGTAGGACCGACGCCCGGAAGTCCCGGATCGCGTCCACGACCTCTTCGGGGGTCTCCCGGACGACGAGCTTGCGCCCGTCCACCAGGGTGACGACGGTGTCGGGGGTGGCCTGGACCGACTCGATCAGGTCGGCGTTGAGGAACATCTCCTCGCCGCGGATTCGGTGCAGACGGATCATCATGGCTCCCGTCGGGACTCCTGAGCCTAGATGAAGGACCGTCGTCGGCGTCGTCACATCCGAGCCACCGCGACGTCTCCGGGGGCGGCACGCTGGGCGGTCTCGACGCCGCGGTCGAGGACGGCCCCCGACGTGTGGGTGGTGTTCAGCACTTCGACCGCTCCCACCCGGAACACCCCGCCCACCTCGGGCAGACTGCGAACGACGATCCCCACCAGGTCGCGTACGCGGTCGGCCACCACCCTCACCGAACCCGGAGTGAGGTCGGCGAGGACCGCGGCGAACCGTTGGTCGTCGACCCGGCCGACGTCGTCGACCTCCCGGACGCCGGCGGCGATGGTGGCGGCGAGGTGTTTGATCAACTCGATGTGCTCGGGATCCCTCGTAGCGGGCGTCTGCAAACCCGGGAATTCGACGATGAGGAGGCCGTAGATGTCTCCTCTCCGGGCCATCCAACGTCGACCGCGGTCGAGGGCCTCCAAGACGCCGTTGCGGTTGAGGATCGCCGCGTCCAGGTCCATCGTGCCGATCACGTCGAGGGTGAGGCGAACGCGTTCCAGCTCCGCTTCGACCTCCGCCAATCTCGCCCTGAGCTGCTCGACGTCTTCGGACATCGCCTCTCCTCGGCGGGGAGGCTAGCCGCCCGGCCCGTTGCGGGCGGCGTCTTCGTCCTCCGTACCCCCGCCATCCCTTACCCGGGTCCGGCGCCGGCCGACCGGGGAGGTGATGAGCCTCGTCTACCGGGAGCAACTCGTCGAGCTCGCCGACACCCTCACGGCCGAGCGACGGTTGCTCGAGCAGTTGTTGTTCAAGCTGGTCGAAGCCCGCCTGATCTTGGCGGCCGACGAGGCGCGTTTCGTCGGGCAGGCGATGGCCGAGGTCGAGACGGTGATGGAACGGCTCCGATTCTTCGAACAGCATCGGGTCGACGCCGTCGCTCGCCTCGCCGACGCCCTCGGTGAACCCCCGTCCCGGGTGACCCTCTCGTATCTGGCCGAATGGGCGCCGGAGCCGTACCGGACCATGTTCGACCACCACCGCGACCACTTCCTCCGGCTCACCGAGGAGATCTGCCAGGCGACGGTCGACAACCGTCGTCTGGCGACGATGGCCGTCCAGAACCTGACCGCCACCTTGGGGGCGATGGTGGGCGGCGGCGGTCTGGCGACCTACACCGCCGACGGGCGGACCTCCTCTCGGACCCCCGTCATCCCCACCCAACTCGACGAGGTGCTCTGATGACCGACTTCTCGGCCCTCCACGTCGCCTTGAGCGGGCTGCGGGCCGCCCAGTTGGCGATGGACGTGGCCGCCAACAACGTCTCGAACGCCCAGACGCCCGGATACACCCGCCAGCGCGTCGACCTGCGGGCACGTCTCTCCCGGACCGCCCCCGAGGGTCAGGTGGGCCTCGGTGTCGAAGTGGCCGACGTGGCGCGGGTTCGGGATCGCTTCCTCGATCTCCGCTACCGGGGTGCCGACAGCGCCCTCGGCTCGGTCGAGGTGCGGGCGGAGCTGCTGTCACGGGCCGAGCTGGTCCTGGCCGAACCCGACGCCGGGCTCACCGCCGAACTCAACGAGCTCTGGGACGCCTTCGAGGACCTGTCGCTCGATCCGCCGGATCGCGCCTCCCGGATCGCCGTCATCAACCAGCTCGACTCGATCGCCTCCCGAGTCAACGACGTGTCCCAGGGCCTCGGCGATCTCCGGGCGTCGGCCCTCTCGTCGCTGGAGGCGACCCTCACCGAGACCAACGACATGCTCCAGCGGGTGGCCGACCTGAACGCCGCCATCCTCGACGCCTCTGCCCGGCCTGGTACGCCCAACGACCTCCTCGACCAGCGGGACGTGCTCTTGGATCGGCTGGCCCGAAGCGTCGGCGCCTCGTTCCTCGACGAAGGCAACGGCACCGTACGGGTGATGATCGGCGGCATCTCGCTGGTGGCGGGCACCGAGGTACGTGAGCTGAGCCTCGACTCGTCGACCATGCAGATCCTGCATCCCAGCGGGGTCGCCGTCGTCGCCGGCGGCGACGCCGGCGGATACCAGCAGTTCCTCACCCAGGATCTCGTGGACCTGACCGGTCGGATCGACCAGTTCGCCACCGACCTCGCCGACGCCCTCAACACCGTCCACGCCTCGGGTTTCTCCCCGTCGGGGCCGGGCGGGGACCTGTTGACCTACGACCCGACGGCGCCGGCGGCGACCCTGCAGGTGGCCTTCACCGACCCGGACCTGCTGGCCACGGCGTCGTCGGCCGGACCCCCCTTCCCGACGTTCGACGGGTCGGTGGCTGCGGCCTTGGCGAACCTGCGGACCCAGCCTGCCGCCCTCGGCGGGACGGTGAGCCTGGAGGAGTCGATGCGAGCCATCGTCTCCGACCTCGGCACCCAGACCGCTTCGGCGCAACTCGGCGCCTCCACCCAGCGGGATCTGGTGACGGCGGCGGATGTGGCCCGCATGGCCACCCACGGGGTGTCGGTAGACGAGGAGCTGGTGACCCTCATGGAGTATCAGCGGATGTACGAGGCGGCGGCGCGGACCATCACCGCGGTGGACGAAGCCCTCGATGTGCTCATCAACCGAACCGGTGTGGTGGGGAGGTAGCGACCGATGACGATGCGAGTCACCAACCGGATGATGGTCGAGTCGGCGGTGCGCCGGATGAGCGCGCGGCTCGCCTCCTTCGAACGGACCCAGAACGCCCTCGCCACCGGGAAGCGCATCCTCACCGCCTCCGACGACGTGGCGGGGATGAACCGGGCCCTGTCGGTCCGGGCGGGCCTGGCCGCCACCGCCCAGGCGAAGAGGAACGCCGACGACGGTGCCATGTGGGTGGAACTGGCCGACAGTCGTCTGGCGTCGGTCGTCGACGGTCTGCAGCGGGTACGGGAGCTGGCGGTCAGCGCACGGAACCCCGCGGCGAACGCCGACGCCCTCGAAGCCATCGCCAACGAGGTGGCGGAGCTGCGCGAGGTCTTCTTGTCGGCGGCGAACTCGCGCCACCGTGGTCGTCCCCTGTTCTCGGGGTTCGTCGCCGACGATCCCGTCGTCGACGTGGGCGGGACCTGGACCTATCAGGGCGACAACGGCCAGATCACCCGACGGGTCTCGGACACCGACGTCGTCACGATCAACGTGACCGCCGACGAGGTGTTCGGTTTCTCCGACGGGGAAGACCTGTTCGGGATCCTCGACGATCTCGAGACGAAGCTGCGAACCGGGGACCGGAACGGGATCGGGGCGTCGATCGACGCCCTCGACCGTGCGATGGGCCGTGTGCTCGAAGCGCGGAGCCGGCTGGGTGCGGCGGGCAGCCGGATCGAAGCGGCCCGTTTCCGGGCGGACGCCGAAGAGGTCACTCTCCGGGCTCAGCTGTCGTCGGTGGAGGACGTGGATCTGGCGGAGGCGGTGATGGAACTCCAGCTCCAGGAGGTCGCCTATCAGGCCGCCCAGGGGGCGTTGGCCAAGGCCCTTCAGCCGTCCCTGGCGGCGTTCCTCCGGTGATCGGCCTACGCCGGGTACCCTTCGGACAGCCATGACCGACCCTGAGCCGCAAGTCATCGTCTTCGAAGAGGGGATCCCCGGGTTCCCCGACGTGCGACGATTCGTGCTCACCGACATCGTTCCGGACGGGATCTTCCAGGTGCTGCAGTGTCTCGACGACCCGGCGGTGTCGCTGGTGGTGGCCGTTCCGTGGCTCTTCTTCCCCGACTACGCCCCCGAGCTGACCGAGCTGGATCAGGCCGGACTGGAGCTGGAGAGGGAAGAGGACGCCGTGGTGTTCTGCTCGGTCACGATCGATCCCGACAGCCACACCGCCACGATGAACCTGCTGGGTCCGTTCATCGTCAACGTGCGGACGCTGAAGGGCCGCCAGGTCGTCCTCACGGACTCCGACCATCCCCTGCGGGCACCGTTGCCCCTGGCGGTGATCTGATGCTGGTGCTCACCCGCAAGGCCGGTGAGTCGATCGTCATCGGCAACGACGTCGTCATCACCGTGCTGGAGGTCCGCGGCGGCCAGATCCGGATCGGGATCGACGCCCCCCGCGACATCGCCGTCCACCGGGCCGAGATCTACCGGCAGGTGATGGAGGCGAACCAGGCGGCCGTCCGGTCGGAGCGTGACTCGCCGATCCTCAAGACCACCGCCGAGTCGTTGACACGGCTGCGTTCTCAGCCGGACAGCCGGCGGGGAGACCCGGACGCGTCGTAGCCGTCGGCGTCGATCGCGGCCATCATGCGGGCGACGAGCTCCCGCTGGGCGCCTGCTTCGGCGTGACCGATCTCCCGCAGGCGTTCGATCTCACCCAAGAGGTCGGACATCGCGGTCCGGAGGTCTTCGAGCTTTACGGCGACGTCGGCGGGGGCGACACCGAGGAGGTCCTCGATCGTCGGTTCGGTGTCGGCTCCGTCCGCCAGGACCTCGACGACCGCCGCCCGCACGACTTCGGTGGCTGCCAGCTCCCCGGCGATCGCCTCGACTTCGTCGACGGCGCTCGGTACGAACCGATGCTCCCCGGCGGCGATGAGGAGGGTGGCCTGCGCCTGCCGGTAGAGGATCTGTTCGAGGAGTCGCCGTTCGTAGTTGAGGATCGAGACGAGCCCGCCGAAGTCGGGGGCGATGAGCGCGGTGGCGTGATCGAACATGGCGTTCCTGTCGGCCGACGGCGGGCGAAGTTGCGTGGTTCGAAGTCGTGGGTCGACGGGTCGGAACCATCTCCCGTCGGCAGGACAGCGGCACGGTCAAGGACTTTTCCGGTGAGGGGAGGGACTATTTCTGAATGACACTCAAGGATTGGTGCTCTCCGTTCCGATGCTCATGGTGCGTCCCGGGAGCGGGATGGGACACGACGAGTCTTGGGAGTGGAAATGGCGCCGATGAGCACCGAAGAGCAGAACCGGCTGGTGGCCGAGACGCTCGACCTTGTCGGACACATCGTCGCCGAGGTGTCGGTCCGGTATCCCCGGCACGTCGACCGGTCGGAGCTGTGGAACGCCGGCGCCCTCGGTCTGGTGGAGGCGTCCCGGCGGTACGACCCCGACTCGGGGATCCCCTTCGCCCGCTACGCGGCGATTCGAATCCGAGGCGCCATCATCGACTCGACCCGCACCCGTGACTGGGCCAGCAGGTCCGTGCGCCGCCGGTTGCGTGAGATCAACCAGGCGACGGCGATGCTGGAAGAGCAGCACGGTCAGGCACCGAACAGCGAAGAGCTGGCAGAGTTCCTCGGCATCACGGTCGAAGAGCTCGTCCGTCGTCAAGCCCAGGCGTCGGTGAGCACGCTGCTGCATCTCGACCAGCCGGCCGAGGGCGACGACATTCCCCTCGTCGACCGTGTCCAGGAGAGCTCGGCCGAGGTGCTCCCTGAGACGGCATTCGAGGAGCGTGAGCTCCGAGGAAACCTGGTCGAGGCCGTGAGGAACCTCCCTCCCATCCAGGCCGAGGTCATCAGCCGCTACTACCTCGAGGGCGAACTCCTCCAGGACATCGCCGATGACCTCGGCCTGACCGAGGCCCGGGTCTCCCAGATCCGTTCTGAGGCGCTGGCGTCGATGCGGAGCTTCTTCGCCACCCAGTACGAGGGTGTGGAGGCGACCCCGGAGAGTACCCCCGGGAAGCGTGCCCGGGCCGCCTACCTGGAGCGGATGGCCGCCACCGACTGGCGTACCCGGATCGAGGCAGCCGACGAACGCGGCGAGGTGGCGGGCCGGAACTACGCGGCTCGCTGACTCCTTCATCCTCGGGTCGCTCGGCCGACAGGTCCCCCGAAGCGTCACCGAGGAGCGATGTACGACGTAGCGGCCCGAAAGATCCAGCTGTGGAACGCGGCGATGTCCGCCGACCCGGACCTGTACGAGGTCGCCGCCCGGGTCTCCACCATCCCCGACACCGCGACCGCCGTGCTGCGGTTCGCCAACTCCGCCTACATCGGCGCCGTCTACCCGGTCGGCACCGTGCTGGAGGCGGTCATCCGGGTGGGTTCACGGTCGGTGGGTGCCCTGGCCATGGCGTCGCTCAACCGTGACCTGGTCGACACCTGGGGCGCTCCGGAGCTGTGGGAGGCCTCGCTGGTGGTGGGTCGGGCCGCCAAGCTGATCGGACGGCTGCTGGGGTTCGGCCGTTCGGAGAACGAGCACCTGTTCGTTGCGGGGCTGTTCTCCTGCGCCGGATCGGCGGGCCTGCTCATGAAGGACGAAGGCTATCTCGACTGGCGTCGCCGGCAGTGGATGAAGGGCGCCTCCGACGCCCAGATGCTCGAGCGTGAGCGGATGGTCTACGGATCCAACCACGTCGAGATGGCTACCGGGCTGCTTCGGGAATGGAACCTGCCCGACGCCATCGTGCGGGCGGTCGCCGCCCACCATTCACCCCACGAAGACACCGAGAAGGCGTTGTGGGCGGCCATGATGGTGCTGCCGGTCGATTCCCCGAGCCGATGCCTCGACCTCCCCTTCAAGAACGCCATGCGGGCGTTGGGTCTGGAAGAGCATCGCGAGTTCGTCGAGACGGAGGCGAGGCTCTTCGCCGACGTCACGGTGGACGCCTTCACGGCGGAGCCTGCGCTGCGGGCGGTCGGGGAGGCGTGACCGGGAGGCTCCGAGGCGGAGCTCTCCCACCGTGTCACGGGGCTCAGGCGTCGCCGTCGGATTCGTCGGCGTCGGCGGGCACCAGAACCGGGGTGGGGAAGAACGATCTGATGGTCCGGCGCAGGATCACCACGCCGAGGAACAGCCATCCCGCCCGGGAGGCGGCGTCGAGGGCGGTGATCTCGGACGTTGCGAGCTTGTAGGCGATCGGGGCCAGCGCGATCAGGCCGATGACCGCCACGATGCGGGCGAGGACCGGTCCGGCGTTCATGGCCGCTCCAGCAACTCACGGACCGCCCACGCCGCGTCCAGCGCCGTGACCCGGTGGGCCGGCGCACCGAAGCGCGAGCTCATGCCGTACGCGAGGGTGGCACCTGTCAGGTGGGCGACCCGGATCGCCCCGACCGCACCCCGCTCCGACACCCACGAGACGAGGGTGGGTGTCTCGGTCAGGGCGGTGGGGGCGCCTTCGTCTCCGACCACCAGGTGGACCCAGTCTCCCGACGGCCCGGCGCCGAGGGCGGCGGCGAGCCGGTCGGCCCGCGGTCCGGTCATCCGTCCCCGGCCGGGTGGGATCGGTCCGCACAGGGGTGCCAAGGCCCGGGCGAGGGCGGAGAGGTGGGCGAGGTCGTCGGCCGGGTCCAGGCCCGCGAGCGCTTCGAGGTAGGAGGGGGGGAGGCCCACTTCCAGCAGTCGGCCCACATCCCAGTGGACACCGGGGACGGCCTCGGATGGCACCGACGGTCCGGCGGCGGTGCGGGGTGGGGTCTCGACGGCCACGCCGGCCCTGGCGCCCGCAGCCGGAGCCGCTGCGGGTTCGGCTCCCGAGACCAGGGTGCGCCCCAGGACTTCGGCGAAGCTCGCCTGCTCGGCGGCGGCGAGCATCCGCTCCAGGGTGTGGTCGACGCCTCCAGACGGTGAGACGACGTCGTCGTCCCCGTCGCCGGGGGTGGCTTCGGTGTCCGGTCCGGCCGGGTCGCGGTCCGCTACCGCCACCACCTCGACGACCTCCCGGGCGAAGAATCCGGCGATTCCGCCCCGACGGACCCGGTCGGCGCGGACGATCCGCGCCGCCGGACCCAGGCGGGCGGCGACCTCGGCGAGGGCGTCTTCGACGGTGTCGGCTTCGATGGTGATCTCAGACATTGGCGGGTTCTCCTTGCTCGATCACTCCGAGGGGGGTGAGCTCCACGTGGCTCGGCAGCTCCGGGTAGGCGACGACGGGAATGTCGACTCCCAGGGAGGTGAGGGTTCGGTGCAGGGGCTTGCGGAGGGCCTGACTGCAGACGATGGCGACGGGTCGCCCGGCGGCGGCGGTCAGGGCCCGGGTGGCGTCGTCTCGGAGCCGCTCCATCTGTTGAGGGTCGAGGACGAGGTGGGTCTGGCCGTCCACTTCCCGCAACGCCTCGTGGAAGGCGGCTTCGAGGGCCGGTTCCAGGGTAACCACCGCCAGTTTCCCCTCCGGTGCCAGTTTGGCGACGATGGTGGATCCCAAAGCCACCCGGGCGGCTCTGACGAGCTGCTCCACCGATTTGGTCTCCACGGCTTTGGCGGAGACGGCCTCGACGATCCTGCCGATGTCCCGGATCGACACCCCGTCTTCGAGCAACCCCCGCAGCACGGCGTGGAGTGTGGACAGGGGCAGCGTCTCGGTGCCGACTTCGCCGGCCAGGATCGGTTCGTCGTAGCGGAGCCCTTCGACGAGGAGCTGGGTGTCCTGGCGGGTGAGGAGGTCGGCGGCGTGGGATCGGACCACCTCGGCGAGGTGCGTGATCACGGCCGACGACCGGTCGACGACCGTCGCGCCGGTCGCCGCCGCCGCCGTCTTCGCCGATTCGGGAACCCAGTAGGCCTCCAGGCCGAACACCGGCTCGACCACCTTCTGTCCACCCATGGCCTCCAGTTCTGCTCCGTCGCCGACGGGCAGGGCGAGGACGTGGTCCCGGGGGGCGATCCCCCGGCCGACCTCGGTGCCCCGCAGCAGGATCCGGTAGGTCGCTTCGGGGAGCGCCGCGTCGTCGCGTGCTCGGAGGAGGGGGATGACGATGCCGAGCTCTTCGGCGATCTGACGGCGGAGCGCGCGGACCCGTTCCATGAGGTCACCACCACGGGCCGGGTCGATGAGGTCGAGGATGTCGTGGGCCAGGTACAGCTCGATCGGCTCGACCCGCATCTGGCCGATGAGCGCCTCCGGGTCGTCGGGGTTGGCTCGGATCTCCGGGATGGTCTCGGTTTCGTCTTCGGCCTCCCGGTCGGTCCCGCCGCCACGAGACCCGAGGAGCGCCAGGATGGCGGCGAGGGCGAAAAATGGCAGTTTGGGCAGCCCCGGCAGCAGCCCCATCCCGCCGATGACGACCGCCCCGATCCGCAGGGCGTGGGTGTTGCCGAAGACCTGGGAGGTGAGCTCGGAGCCCATCGAGCCTTCAGACCCGACCCGGGTGATGAGCAGACCGGTGGCGATGGAGATCAACAGGGCGGGGATCTGGGAGACGAGACCGTCACCGACCGAGAGCCGACTGTAGGTGTCGATCGCCTCCCCGACGTCGAGTCCCTTCGTCCCGATACCGATGGCGAGACCCCCGACGAGGTTGATCCCGGTGATGATGATGCCGGCGATGGCGTCGCCTTTGACGAACTTGGAGGCACCGTCCATCGCCCCGTAGAAGTCGGCTTCCTTCGAGATGCGCTTGCGGAGGTCGCGGGCCTGCTCTTCGTTGATGAGTCCGGCCCCGAGGTCGGCGTCGATCGCCATCTGCTTTCCGGGCATGGCGTCGAGGGTGAACCGGGCGGCGACTTCGGCGACCCGGCCCGCCCCGTTGGTGATGACGACGAACTGGATGACGACCAGGATCAGGAACACCACCAGGCCGACGACCACCGAGCCGCCGATGACGAACCCGCCGAAGGTGTCGATGACCTTCCCGGCGTAGCCTTCGAGGAGGATCAGGCGGGTGGAGGAGACGTTGAGGGCGAGCCGGGTGAGGGTGGCGACGAGCAGCAGCGACGGGAAGACGGAGAACTCCAGCGAGTCCTTCAGCACCATCGCCCCCAGCAGGGCCAGCACCGAGAAGGTGATGTTGGCGGCGAGGAGGATGTCGAGCAGCATCGGCGACATCGGCACCACCATCATCAACACCACGCTCACCAGCGCGAGGGGAGCGAGGACCTGGGCCTTCGATCTCATGCCGGACGTCTCCTCTTCCTTCGGTACGCCGCGGCGAGGACCACGGCGGTGGCTTCGTACAGGGCGGTGGGGATGAACATCCCGACCTTCGCCTTGCGGTAGAGGGCGCGGGCGAGGGGTCGGTGCTCGATCACGGGGACGCCGTGTCGGTGGGCTTCTTTGCGGATCCGTCGGGCGCGGCCGTCGGTGCCCTTCGCCACCACCCGCGGGGCGGGTTCGGGCGGCCGGTACGAGATGGCGACGGCGTAGTGGGTGGGGTTGGTGACGACCACGTCGGCGGTGGCGACGTTGATGATCCGGTTCCGGCTCATCTCGGTGGCCCGTCGGCGACGCTGGGCCCGGATGTGGGGGTCGCCTTCGGAGTCCTTCGCCTCCTGTTTGACCTCTTGGCGGGTCATCTTGAGTTGCTTGGTCGTGCGGATCCGGTTCATGGCGTAGTCGGCCAGGGCGACGAGGAGGGCGAGGAGCGCGGCGCGCAGCAGGACGGCGCCGATCATGGCTCCGACCTCGTCGAGGGACCGGCCCAGGGACCGTGTGGCGGCGATCCGGGCCATACCCGAGGTCACCGGCTCCCAGCTGACGGCGACGAGCAGTCCGATCTTCAGGGCGTTGCGGCCCAGCTCCCATCCGGCGACGCTCGGTTTGAAGCGCTGGAGGCCTTTCTTCGGCGAGATGTTGGAGAGTTTCGGTTTGGCCGCCTTGGGGGCGTAGACGAACCCCACCTGGGCGACGGCGGCGGCGGTCCCGATGGCCACCGAGACGGCGAGGGCAGGGAGGATGCCGGCCGCCAGCATGTCCAGGGCGAGGGAGCGGAGCGCCGCCGCCGAAGGGTTCGCTCCGGCCATGCCGAGCAGCAGCCGGGTGTCTTCGACGACCGAACGGGCGGCCCCCGGGCCGAACGCTCGCAGGGCGACGAGCGCCGACACCATCGAGGCGGCGACGGCCACCTCCGGGCTCTTGGCGATACGCCCTTCCCGGCGCGCCTCACGCAGTCTCCGGGGAGTCGGTTTCTCGGTACGGTCGGACGAGCTCACGGGCACCTCGCTTCGGTGTCCGCCGGTCCGTGGCGCCGCGATCGATCCGTGACCCCGATCCTGTCGGCGGAGATCTGGCGGAGATGAGGATTCATGCGCCCAGTCCGCGGATGACGGTCACGATCGTGTCACGGGTGCTGTCGAGAGCCCCGTCGACGGCGGAGGGGAACGCCGTGAACACGAGGCCGACGGACAGCATCGCCGCCAGGAGTTTGCCGGGCAGACCGAGGGAGAACACGTTCGCCTGCGGTGCGAAGCGGGTGGCGATGCCCAGGCCCACTTCGGTCAGGAACAGGGCGGCGAGGGCGGGCATGGCCAGCTCCACTGCCGCCCGCAGCATCGTCGCCGAGATGCGTACGGCCACGTCCGCCAGGCCGGGGGCGAAGGAGATCGAGCCGTCGAGGGGGATCGCCGCGACGGTCGCTGCCAGCCCTTCGACTGCCAGGCGGTCGCCTCCGAGGACGAGCCACAGGACGATGGCGGTGGCCATGAACCCTCGGGACAGGACGGTGTTGGACGTCCCCGTGATGGGCTCGAAGACCTGCCCGGCGTTGAGGCCGGAGGTGATGTCGACGAGCGCTCCGGCGACCTGGAACAGGTAGAAGACGAGTCCGGTGAGGAAGCCGAGGACGAGCCCGATCGTGACGTTGACGGCGACGGCGGCGACGAGCTCCGACAGGCTCGGCGCGGCGAGGGCGGGTTCGGCGAGGGCGAGACCAACGGCCAGGGAGAAGGCGGTACGTCCGGTCGTCGGGAAGGCGCGCAGGAGCGGAGAGGAGACGGCGAAGGCCCCGACCCGGATCATGGAGAGGACGAGGCCCGCCATCGCCGCCGGTTCGAGGAGGAGACTCACCCCGTTCATAGTCCGGCGATCCGTTCCCACAGGTTGGTGACCCACGAGACGAGCTCGCGGATCATCCAGTTGCCGCCGACGAGGAGGATGACGGCGGTCGCCGCCAGCTTGGGGACGAAGGAGAGGGTCATCTCCTGGACCTGGGTGATCGTCTGGACGATGGAGACGACGACGCCGATCAGCAGCGACGCCACCAGCAGCGGGCCGGCGATCCGGGTCATCACCGCCAACGCGTCGAACAGGATCTCGAGGACCTGGACGTCGTTCACCCGCCCCCACCTCCCACCGAGGCCACCAACGAGCCGATGAGGAGCACCCAGCCGTCCACCAGCACGAAGAGCAGGAGCTTGAGGGGCAGCGAGATGAAGGTCGGGGGCAGCATGACCATGCCGAGGGACATCAACACGCTGGAGACGATGAGGTCGATGACGAGGAAGGGGATGAACACGATGAAGCCGATGATGAAGGCCGTGCGAAGCTCGCTGACGATGAAGGCCGGGACGAGGACGCTGGCCCCGATGTCTTCGGGGCGTTCCGGCCGGGGACCGTCGGACAGGTCGAGGAACAGCCGCAGATCCTCTTCCCGTGTCTGCTCCAGCATGAAACCCTGGAGGGGGGCGTAGGCCCGGTCGTAGGCCTCCTCCACGTCGATCTGGCCGTTGAGGAGCGGGTCCACGGCGTCGTCCCACACCTGGGAAAGGAGCGGCTTCATCACGAAGAGGGTGAGGAACAGGGCGATGCCGATGAGGACGGGCGTGGGAGGGGCGCTCTGGATCCCGAGGGCGTTGCGGGTGAGTCCGAGGACGACGATGAACCGGGTGAACGAAGTGGCGAGGAGCAGGAGCCCGGGGATGATCGACCCGATGGCGAGGAGGAGGATGAGCGAGACGGACCGGCTGATGCCGCCTTCTGCGCCGTCGATCGTCACGGTGACAGCCGGGACGTCGGCGGGCTCGTCGGGGGAGGGGACGGTGACCACCGGCGCCTCCGTCGGGGTGGTGGTGGTCGTCGTCTGCGCAGACGCCGACGTGGCGGCCCCCATCAGGGTCGCGACGACGACGAAGACGAGGACGATCCTACCGGTGGTGGACACGGGGAGGCCTCGGACGAGCTGGCCTGCGGACCGTCAGGTTCCGCAGATGGTCGATCGGGCTCGTCCATGGCCCTGGGGTCGTCGCCGGGATCTCCGGTGCGTCCCCTTCGTCACTTCCCTTCGTGGGAAGCTCTGAAAGCAGGTTGATTCCTTGGTCGGTGGCGCCGACGAGCAGCCGTCGACGGTCGACCTCCACCACCGCCAGGACCGAGCCCTTCGTGAGGGCGGTGCGGGCGGTGACGCGGAGCGCCGAGCCGGTGGGACGCCGGCGGCGAGCCCACCAGATGACCAGCGGGGCTCCGACGATCACGAAGAGGGGCGGGAGGACCCTGCCCAACAGTCCGGCGGTGTCGGCGGCTTCGGTCATCGGCGGGGCGGCGTCAGCTCGGCGATACGGGCGGCGAAGTGGTCGTCGATGACGATGACGTCTCCCCGGGCGGCCAGATGGTCGTTCACGAGGATGTCCACCGTGGCTTCGGGGCCCCGGTCCAAGGCCACCACCGATCCGGGGCGCAGGTTCGCCGCCTCGGCGAGGGTGAGCCGGGCCCTCCCCGCCACGATCGAGACGGTCGCCTCCACGTCGGCGAGGACGTCGATGGATCGCTGGGCGCCGGCCCCGGTCGGGCGGAGCTCGGGCAGGGCGACGGGGGCGACGGTTCGATCCGGGGTGTGGTCTTCGATCATGTTCGGGTAGGCCCGTCGGCCGAACGACGGGGCAGTGAAGTCATTGGACGATCAGTTCGGTGAGGACCGCCCTCATGACCTCGCCGTCGGGGAACAGGGCGATCGCCTCTTCGGTCAACGCCGCGCGGAGGCGGTCCTGGCCGTCGGTCGTCACCAGCTCGTCGGCGGTGAACCCGGCCATGATCCTGATGGCGGCGTCCTGGAGGAGGGGGATCTTCTCCGCCACCGTCTCGGGGGCCGTCTCGGCGTTGAGGACGACGGCGAAGCCGAGACGGGCGTAACGGGTGCCGTCGCCGCCGATGTTGACGGTCATCGTGTCGACTTCCACGACCGGGCCTTCGGTCGGGGCGACGGTCGTGGTGGTGGTCTCCGCGGCGGCGTCGGCGGTGCCGCCCCGTCCGCCCAGGAAGAACCCGGCCGCCACACCGACGACCAGCACCGGGACGGCGATCATGATCAGCTTCTTCTTTCCGCCCTTTTCCTTGTTGGCTGCTTCGTCTGCCATCGGTCATTCCTCCGGCGGGGTCTCCGCGACGATCACCAGCTCGACCCGGCGGTTCCGCTGCCTGCCTTCTTCGGTGTCGTTCGGGGCGATCGGTCGGTACTCCCCATACCCCGTCGCCGAGAGCCGGCGGGGGTTAAGGCCCTGGTCGAGGAGGATGTCGAGGACGGCCAGCGCCCGGTCCGCCGACAGGTTCCAGTTGGTGTATCCGTTGCGGTTGAGGGGGACGGTGTCGGTGTGGCCTTCGACCCGGATGGAGTTGTCGAAGGAGGCGAGGACGGGCGCCATCACCTCGAGGATCTCCCGGCCGGCGGGCTGCACCTCGGCCGATCCGGTGGGGAAGAGCACCTCGTCGGTGGCGATGGAGACGACGAGGCCCCGCTCGTCGAGGTCGAGCCGCACCGACGTGTCGACTCCGGCGGCGGCCAGGGCGGCGGCGAGGGCCTCCCGGACCTGGCGGAGCTCTTCGACCGACCCGAGATAGTTGCCGGGGCTCTCGTTCTCGCCTTCGGGGAAGCCGGGGACCGCCGGCGAGTCGAACATGACGTCGAGGCCTTCGACGCCGGTCTGGGGTTGGGGCTCGGTCTGTTTGGTGGGGCCGACGATGCCGTTGCCGGTGTTGAGGATCCCTTCGACGACGCCTTCGTTCTTGAAGGGATCCCGCAGACCGGACACGAGGAGCTCGAAGCGACGCACGTCGACCTGGGAGATGGCGAAGAGCATCACGAAGAACGCCAGCAGCAGGGTGACGGTGTCGCCGTAGGTGGTCAGCCACCGGCTGGAGTCGTCTCCCCCGTCGCCGCCGCCTCGCCGGTTGCGGGCCATCAGGCAGCCTCCGCCGACGTCGCGCCCTTCGCCCGGGCCTGATGGCCGATCCGGAGTTCGGGGTCGAGGCGGGCTTCGAGACGTTCGACCAGCATCCGGGGACTGGCCCCTCCCTGGATGGCGAGGACCCCTTCGACGACCAGCTCCCGGACGGCCATCTCGGCGTTGTGGAGCCGTTCGAGTTTGGCGGCGATGGGCAGGTACAGCAGGTTGGAGAAGATGACGCCGTAGAGGGTCGTGAGGAGGGCCACCGACATGCCCAGGCCGAGCTGGGAGGGGTCGGACAGGTTCTGGAGCATGTTGATGAGCCCGACGACCGTTCCGATCATCCCCATGGTCGGCGCGTAGCCGCCGAGGCCTTTGAAGAACCCGATCATCGTCTGGTGGCGTTCGTCCACGGCGTCGAGTTCGGTGTCGAGGATGGCTCGGACGGTGTCGGTGTCCATGCCGTCGACGACGAGTTGCAGCCCGGAGGTCAGGAGGGGGTCTTCGACCTCTTTGATCTGGGCCTCCAGCGCCAGGACCCCTTCCCGGCGGGCGATCTCGGCGAACTTCATGAGGGTGGTGACGATCTGGGAGGGATCGGCGGGTTTGGCGGTGAACGAGGCGATCATCGCCTTGGGGAACCGTTTCAAGTCGGGGATGTCGTAGCCGGCCATCGTTGCCCCGAAACTGCCGAGGGCGACCAGCAGCAGCGACGACGGGCCGACGAGGGCCCCGAAGGAGTTGCCGTCCATGATCGTGGCGATCACGATCGAGGCGATCGCCAGCACGATGCCGACGATCGTCAGCATGACGTCTCCTCCCGACGTCTGGATTCGTGCTGCTGTGGCCGACGGCGCGGCATCGGTCACACCTCCGTGTGTTCGCTCGGAGCGTTCCTTCGCTCCTGATGCCTGTCGGCTCCCTCGGGCCGCGGTGAAGGCACCAGACGCGATTCGGGGGGAGCGGTGGCCCGCTCCCCCCGCAGGTCTGCGGTCGTCGGAGATATCAGCGCTTCATGTTGACCAGATCGGCGAGGATCTCGTCGGAGGCGGTGATCACCCGCGAGTTCGCCTGGAAGCCCCGCTGGGCGATGATCATGTTGGTGAACTCGGTGGCGAGGTCCACGTTCGACATCTCCAGGGTGCCGGAGGCGAGGAGGCCGCGGCCTCCACCGCCCGGGTTGCCGACCAACGCCGGGCCCGAGTTCACCGACTCCTCGAACCGGGTGTTGCCGGCCCGCACCAGCCCCGCCGGGTTGGTGAAGGTGGCGGTGCCGACGACGGCCAGCGTCTTCGTCCATCCGTTGGAGAAGAGTCCCACGATGGATCCGTCGCTGCCGATCTGGATGTCACGGAGGAACCCGATGGCGTTGCCGTCCTGGGAGAACGCCGCCATCGACGGTGCGCCCCCGAATTGCACCAGCGGCGAGCTGGTGGCGAAATCGAGATCGAAGTTCAACGGGTCGGCTCCGGGGGGCGTGATCCCCGACACGGTGACCTGCCCGGCGGAGGAGAGGGAGCCGTCACTGTTGAAGGTGACGGTGGTCGACGACAGGGTCGCCGCCACGCCGTTCACGGTGGCGCTCAGGTCCCAGGTGTTGTCTCCGGTCTTCGTGAAGGTGACCGCCAGCTCCTGGGTGTTCCCGATCGAGTCGAAGATGGTGAGGGTGGTGGTCTGGGATTCACCGACCGCGGCGTCGGCGGGAACATCCCCGCCGATGTTGACCACCGAGGTGGGGATCGGGTCGATGACCTGGCTGACGGGGAGCTGGATCTTCTCGACGGGGCGGTTGATGTCGACGGTCCCGTCGAGTTCGGCCAGCCAACCCATCACGAAGGCGCCGTCGGAGGCGACCAGGTTGCCTTGGGAGTCGAGGGTGAAGTTGCCGGCCCGGGTGTAGGCGCGGTTGCCTTCCTGTTCGACGATGAAGAAGCCGTCGCCTTGGATGGCGAGGTCGGTGCTCCGGCCCGTCACCTGGCTGGCTCCCTGCGTGAAGATCGGGGTGATCGCCGACACCCTCGTGCCGAGACCGATCTGGATCGGGTTCGAGCCGCCGCGGGCGTCGGAGGCGGCGCCGACCCCTTGGATCGTCTGGCTGAGGGTCTCCTCGAAGGTGACGGTCGACGCCTTGAATCCGGCGGTGTTGACGTTGGCGATGTTGTTCCCCACCACGTCCATCAGGGTCTGGTGGGATCGCAGGCCGGAGATCCCGGCGAACATCGAGCGCATCATGGTTGGGTTTCCTCCTGGTCGGGGGTCCCGTCCGTGGCGGTGTCGTGTGAGCCGGTCCGTCGGCTCACGGATCGTGTCGTCGGGTTCAGGTTCCGGTGGGCGGGTTCACCTCCACCACTGCGGACATGGGCAGCCATTCGTCTGCCACCTGCACGAGGGGGCCGTCGGCGGTGAAGCGGACACTCTCGACGACACCGGTGGTCCGTTCGGTGCCGTTCACCACCGTCACCTCTTGGCCGGTCAGGCCGACGGCGAGGGAGAACTGGGCGACCGCCATGATCTGCTCTTGAGTCTTGGCCAGGCTCTGGAGGGTCTCCACCTGGGTGAACTGGGCGGTCTGGTTGAGCATGTCGGTGCCGTCGGACGGGTTCATCGGGTTCTGGTATTTGAGCTGGGCGACGAGCAACTTGAGGAAGGCGTCGGAGCCGAGCCCTCCGAGGCCGTTGGGCTCGGCCGGTCGGTCGGTGTTGGGGGTGGTGGGCGCCGTGGCGCCGACGTCATGGAACATCACGGCCTCCTGTCACATCCGGATGGCGTCGTCGGGCGGGTTGGTGGCCCGGGTGCGGCCCCGCGGCCGGGGCATGCCTCGGGCTTCGGCGTCGTCGGGATCCGGAGACGATCCTCGGTGCCCCTGGGTGTCGGACCAGGCCGAGCCGGCCAGGTCGAACCCGGCGCGGTTCAGGGCGGCGGTGAGGTCGCCGAGGAGCCCCTGATGTTCCGGGCGGGCCCCGGGGATCGAGAGGTGGATCCCGTCGGAGCGGAGCGACACGGTCACCCGTACACCGCCGAGGTCGTCGAGCCGGACCGCGATCGATCGGGGCGGCCGGGACCCGGCGAGTTCCCGGATCGCGTCGACGACCCGCTCGAGGCCCGACGGCCCGACACCCGAGGTGTCGCGGGGACCGTCCACGACCGGTGCGGCCCCCGTCTCGGTGACCGGCACGGCGGGGCCGGCTCC
>WFOA01000128.1 GCA_015488325.1 Acidimicrobiia bacterium
AGGTAACCCATCCCCCTCCCGCCCGAACCAACACTTCACCCGCCAGGCAGTCCCAAATCCTCAGACTCGCCTCGAAGAACCCCACCAACCGACCGGCCGCCACGTAGGCCAGCGCCAAGGCGGCCGAACCCGGAGTGACGAAGCCGGCCCCGGCTCCGACCAGCGCGTCGAGGAACCGCAGGGTGCGGGCACCGGCACCCGACTTCGGCGCGTACCCGACACCCACCAGCCCGTCACGCAGCCCCCGGCGGGGGACCTCCAGCTCCGAACCGTCGACCAGGAGCCGACCTCCGGCGACCGCCGCGAAGGTCTCCCCGCCCACCGGATCGCAGACGACGCCGAGGGCCGGGTGGCCGTACGGGTCGAGGCAGGCGATCGACACGGCCCACTGGGCGACACCCGACGCGTAACAGACGGTCCCGTCGATCGGGTCGACCACCCACAGATAGGACTCGTCGTCGCCTCCGAGGCGTCCCTCCTCCTCTCCGAGGAACCCGTCGGCGGGGAATTCCTCGGCGAGGCGGCTCCTGATCAGGTGTTCGACTGCCACGTCCACCTCGGTGACCCAGTCCACCGGGCCCTTGGGCACGGCGACGAGGCCGGGTCGACGGAACGAGGCCAAGGCCAGTTCCCCGGCGGTGGCGGCGAGCTCCCTCGCCACCTCGAATCGTCGTCGGACGGTCGGTTCCATGGGGACGTCGGGAAGATGTGGGTCCGGGCCCGTGAACGTACACGAGCCCGATCGACCCTAGCGCCGGACCCTCAGGCGACCGGCACCGTGGGCTGATCCACCGGGGAGCGGCCGCGGCGGCGGTGGTAGCGCTCCCAGAGCGCCAGGAGGGACGGCAACACCAACACGGCCCCGGCCAGGGAGAACCCGATGGCGTACACGGTGACCTGACCCATCTGCTGGAACGGCTTGAGGGAAGAGGTCATGAGGATCCCGAACCCGGCCATGGTGGTGAAGGCCGAACCGGCCAGAGCACCACCGGTGTGACGGGTGGTGGACCGCAACGCGTCCTCCAGGTCGTCGAAGCGGACCCGGTCCTCCTCGAAGCGGCGGGCGATGTGGATCGTGAACGGAACCCCGATCCCCACCGCCAGGGCCGCCAACGTGGCGGTGACCGGACCGAAGGGGATCCCCGTGAGCCACATGAGCCCGAACGTCCACAGCACCACCAGCGCCACGGGGATCATCGTCAGGACCCCCAGGAAGGGACGGCGGTTCTCGAACCAGAAGTTGACCATCAGCACCAGCGTCGCGACCAGGATCGTGACGAGCAGCGACGACACCTGAGAGTTGGACAGCGCCTGGACGATCACCGCGGTGATGATGTTCTCGGAGGTGGCGATCACCGACAGGCCGAGGTCGCTGACGGGCGCGAAGGCGTCCAGCAGGCCCTCACGCAGCTCGGCGGCGCGCCGCTCCCCCGCCTGGGTCTGGACGTCGAACAGCACGGCGTCGAAGGCGCCCTGGTCGGTCCGGTGCAGCACCCGCGTCATCTCGTCGGGAGCAGCCTCCGCCGCCGCCGTCCACAGGGCGGCGACGTCGGTGTCGGGGGCGACGGTGAGGTCGTCCCGCAACCCGAGGGCGATGGCCTTCTGGGCGAAGGCCGGGTCGGCGGGGGCGCCGCCCGGTCCGGGCCGGAGGAGCTGGGAGATCACCGCAACCGGCGAGTTCGCCGAAGCCACCCGGCCGGTGGGGAGGTCGAAGGTGAGCACCGTGTCGACGTCGGCCAGCTTGCGCCAGGCCGACACGAGGGCGTTGTGCACCTCGGGGGTAGCCAGGTCTCCGCCTGGCGGCGCCTCGACGAGCACCTGGGACGTCTCGCCGAAACCGCCACCGAACTCCTCCTGGAGGATCCGCAAGGTCTGCACCGCCGGTGCGTCCTCGGGCAGGAAGTCGGTCACCGAGAATTCGGTCTCGAGCTGGCTGAGGCCGAAGGCACCGACCGCGCCCAGCAGGAGGGTGACGACCAGCGTGGGCACCGCCGCCCGTTCGGCGAGGATCGCGGCCTTCTCCATGAGGACCGGCAGGAGACGCTCCCCCGTCTGCGCCATCCCGTCGGTGGGCAACCGACCGGTGCGCTCCGCCCGCCGGTCGGCGAGGAGCCGAACCGCCGGGACGAAGGTCAGCATCAGCACGAACGCCACGAGGATCCCCACGGCGGCGAGGATCCCGAAGTCTTTCAGCGCCGGCACCGGGTTGAACACGTTGGTGAGGAAACCCACCACCGTGGTGACGGTCGCCAACGCCAGGGCCACCCCGACCGTCCCGATGGCCTGACGGACACCTTCGGCGACGGTGCGTCCCTCACCCACCTCTTCCCGGTACCGGGCGATGAGGTGGATGGCGTAGTCCACGCCGAGACCGATCAACAGGATCGGGACGATCTGTGTCGGCGGACTGAAGGCGTCGATGACCCCGGCTCGGAGGAGCAGGTATCCGATCCCCTGCATGAAGGTGATCGCCAACAGGATCGTGACCATGGTGAGTCCCATGTCCGCCACCGTCCGCCGGATCGATGCCCCCCGACCGGTGTTGCCCCGCGGTTTCATCCAGAAGACGAACAGCAGGATCGCCACGATGATGAGCGCGGCCATGGCGAACAGCCTGCCGATCTCGGCGTTGAAGTCCCCTCGGTCTTCGAACAAGAGCGCGAAGGAGAACGGCCGCAGTTCGACGCCGGGAACGTCGACCGCCCGGACGGCATCGGCGATCCGCGTCTCCAGTTCGAGCTGGGCTTCGAACGGGTCGGCACCTCCGGTTTGGGACTGGAGGAAGACGAGGATGAGCCCGCTCGGCGCCTCGGCCTGTTCGGGGTCGGCGTCGCCGCCGAGCAGACCGGTGAGGAACCCCACCTGCTCCTGCGGGGCCTGGCTCAGCGCCAGCGTGTAGGTCCGTTTCACTCCGGCGTCGTCGAGCTGGTCGGCGGAGATGCCCTGGAAGGCGAGGGCCCGCTCGACGGGCGTGAGGTACGAGACGATGGCGGGCCGGTCGGGACGGGCACTGAGCGCGTCGCCGGCCGCCTCGCGGATCGCCTCCGACGCCGCCGTGACCGCCGCCAGCGCGTCGGCGGTGATGACGTCACCGCCCGACGCCCGCACCACGACCTGCAGGACGCTCTCCGCCGAGTCGGCGCCGAACAGCTCACCGATCCGCTCGGCGGCGGCGATCTCGGGGTTGTCGGGGGCGAATCCCTCGTTGCCCTGGGCGACCTCGATGTTGCGGGCGAGGGCACCGAAGACACCGAACAGCACGATCGTGACGACCACGATCGGGATGGGGAAGCGGTCGGTGGCGCGGGCGAGAAGACGGATGACGGCCTTCACGAAGAGTCCTCCGGAGTTCGGGGCGATGTCCGGCGGCGTCCCGGACAGGCACCCGACAGGTTAGGGGCGTTCACCCAGTACCGGAAATCGACCACCCGTCAGAAAGACGGCCGACGGAGACGATCCAGCTCGGCGGCGAGGACCTGGAGGAACCGTCGGTTCTCCTCCTCGGATCCGACCGTCACCCGAACCCACCCCTTCGAGAGGCTACGGATCACGACACCGTGCCCGAGGAACCGCTCGGCGGTGAGATCGGTGTCGGGACCGGGACGGAAGAAGACGAAGTTGGTCTGGCTGGGGACGTAGGGGACGCCGAGTTCGGCGAGGCCCCGCTCGAGTACCTCCCGACCCCGACGGTTCAGCTCGCGTCGCTCCTCCACCCGGCCGGGATGACGGATCGCCTCGACGGCGGCGACCTGGGCGAGGGAGTTCACCGAGAAGGGTGCCTGGGGTCGCCGCAGCTCAGCCACCGTCTCCGCCTGCCCGACGGCGTATCCCACCCGCAGCCCCGCCAACCCGTAGATCTTCGACAGGGTCCGGGCGACCACGACGTTGGGATGATCCTCCACCAGCCGAACCGCCGAGACGTGACGGTCGTCGGTGACGTACTCGTGGTAGGCCTCGTCGACCACCACGAGCACGTCGGGCGGAACCCGCTCGACGAAGCTCGCCACCGTCTCGGCGTCCAGCAACGTCCCGGTCGGGTTGTTCGGGTTGCACAGGTAGACGATGGTCGTGTCGTCGCGGAGGGCGGCGAGCATCGCCTCGGGGTCGTGGGCCATCCCGGCGTCGAGGGGCACCTCGACGGGCTCCGACATCGCCAGCGTGGTGGCGAGGCGGTAGATCACGAACGAAGGCCATGCGTACACCGCCGAGGTGCCGGGACCGCCGACGGCGAGGGCCATGATGCGCAGCAGCTCCGAGGAACCGGCCCCCACCCAGATCTGGTCGGGCTCGACGCCGACGTGGGCGGCGAGGGCTTCCCTCGCCTCACCGGCGTCGTTGTCCGGGTACCGGTGGATGCCACCCACCGCCGCCGCCACCGCCTCCTGCACCTCGGGGAACGGAGGGAGGGGGCATTCGTTGGACGCCAGCTTGATGATCTCGGAGACCTCGAGCCCCCATTCGCGGGCGACGTCGACGATCGACCGGCCGGGCCGGTAGGGCGGGATCTCTCTCAGGTCGGGGCGGATACGCATCGAAGCCGAGAGGATACGCCGCCGAACGGCGAGTCAGGCACCCAGACCCCGAAACTCCCAATGCCACGTCTCGTTGGATATGGGATACCAACCGAACCGCCACGCGTTGTCCTGAAGCCACTGCCATTCGGGATCGGAGCGGCCGACGATCCGTCCGTTCGTGACGTCCACCGCCAACCCGAGGCCGTGGCGGCTCTTGCCGGGGGGGAGGACGTTGGCGCTCTTGTTCCCGGCGAGGAAGGCCTGGTAGGCACGGTCCTGGGACTCCCACGAGCGGTAGGCGTCGATGACCCGCAGGTCGATCCCGTCGGCGGCGGCCGCCTCCCGCATCTGTTCCCACGCCTCCGCCGCCGGGGGAAGTAGCAGAGGCTGGCCCGACCAGCCGCCGCTCACCTCGACCAGCAACCCTTCGCCGCCGAGCCGTCCGTTCCGTTCCCGGATCCCGCCGGCGTCGAGGTAGGAGGAGAGCTCCGAGGCCGTCACCACTCCCCGGGGGCCGGGACCGAGGACCGCCAGCCGGGATGTGAACGACGCCGGGACGAAGGCTGCCGGAGGCACCGGCCCCGGTCGACTGTCCAGTTTGGCGTCGAGGATCTCGGCGAAACGCCCCCCGGGGGCGACCATCCCGAGGCGCGACCGGATCTCGGCGATTCGACCCATCACCTGAGAGAGAGCGTCGGTGGCCACGTCTGCCCTGTCGGCCGCCGAAGGACGTGCTTGCGCGGCCCGTCGGACGACGTCGACGCTGTGCCAAACTCGCAGGCATGATCGAGACGTTGCAGATCCTCGACCCCGAGGGCCACATCGTCGGTCCCGACCCGGGTCTCGACTCGGCGGAGCTGTCGGAGATGTACCGGCTCATGGTCCTGGCCCGGGCCTTCGACCGTCGCATGATGGCGCTCCAACGTCAGGGACGGATCGGGACCTACGCCCCGTTGGAAGGTCAAGAGGCAGTCCAGATCGGCTCGGCGATGGCGCTGGCACCCCAGGACTTCTTCTTCCCCTCCTACCGGGAACACGGAACCCTGCTCGCCCGGCGGGTGCCGATGCCGGTGCTCATCGCCTACTGGCGGGGCCTCCCCAACGCCGGCTGGGACGTGTCCAGGTTCCGAGTGGGGATCACGACCATCCCGATCGCCAGCCAGCTCGCCCACGCCGTCGGACACTCCTACGTGTCGAAGCTGCGAGGTGAGGACGCCGTCACGCTGGTGGCGTTCGGGGACGGCGCCACTTCGGAGACGGATTTCCATTCCGGGATGAACTTCGCCGGGGTGTGGCAGACCCCGACGGTGTTCCTGTGCGCCAACAACGGATACGCCATCTCGGTGCCCTACCACCGCCAGACGGCGTCGGAGACGATCGCCCAGAAAGCCACCGCCTACGGTTTCGAAGGAGTTCGCGTCGACGGCATGGACCCCCTCGCCGTGTACGCCGCCGTCGACTCGGCGGTGCGGAGGGCCCGATCGGGGGACGGGCCGACGTTGATCGAAGCGGTCACCTACCGCTACGGACCCCACGGCACCGCCGACGACCCCCACCGCTACCGCGGCGAGGAAGAGGAGCGGGCGTGGAGGGAGAAAGACCCGATCGCCCGGCTCGCCGCCCTGCTCCGGGACCGGGGCGACCTCGACGACGAGGCCGAGCAGCGCATCGCCGAGGAGGTCACCCGGGAGATCGACGCCGCCGTCGCCGAAGTCGAGGCCGTCGCCCTCCCCGGACGTGACGAGGTGGTACGTCACGCCTTCGCTCGGATCCCCCGGGTCGTCGTCGACCAGCTCCACGCCTTCCAGCGTGCCGCCGGGGAGCCCGAGACCACCTTCTCCCCCGACGAGGTGTGGGAGACGGGTGACGACCCGCGCCCCTCTGGTCCGACGGAACACTGGACGATGGCGGAGGCGATCAACGCCGCCCTCGACCATGCGATGGCCGCCGACCCCGAGACGATCGTACTCGGCGAAGACGTCGGGCTCTCCGGTGGCGTCTTCCGAATCACCGAGCACCTCCAGGAACGGTACGGGCCGGATCGTGTCATCGACACCCCCCTCAACGAGTCGGGGATCGTCGGCACCGCCATCGGCATGGCCATCGCCGGGGCCCGTCCGGTCGCCGAGATCCAGTTCGACGGGTTCGTCTACCCCGCCTTCGACCAGATCGTCAGCCACCTCGCCCGGTACCGGTATCGGACCCGGGGGAACGTCTCGGTCCCCGTCGTGGTGCGGTTCCCCAACGGCGCGGGGATCCGGGCCCACGAACACCATTGCGACTCGCCCGAGGCCTACTTCGTCCACACCCCGGGGCTCGTCGTCGTCTGCCCCTCCACCCCCTTCGACGCCAAAGGGTTGCTCGCCGCCGCCCTCGAAGGGGACGACCCGGTCATCTTCCTGGAACCGAAGGTCCTGTATCGGGCGGAGCGGGAGGACGTCCCCGTCGACCACTACACGCTCCCGATCGGCAGGGCGCGGGTCCGGCGACCCGGCGACGACGTCACCGTGGTCACCTACGGCGGGATGGTCCCGGTCTGTCTCGGCGCGGCCGCCGCTCTGGAAGACGAAGGGGTGTCCGTCGAGGTCATCGACCTGCGCACCCTGTTCCCCTGGGACCGCGAAACGGTCCTTCGGTCGGTAGAACGAACGGGACGTCTCGTCTTGGTCCAGGAACCCCCGGCGAGCGCCGGGGTGGCAGCCGAGGTGGCGGCCACCGTCGCCTCGGAGGCGATCTTCTCCCTGGAGGCGCCCATCGTCCGGGTCACCGGGATGGACGTCCCGTGGCCTCAGTTCGCCATCGAACACCACGCCCTGGTCGGCACCCCCCAGGTGATCGCCGGGATCCGGCAGGCGCTGGGATGAGCCAGTTCCGGGCGGTACGGACCTCCCTCTTCGGCCGGGAGTATCGGCTCACCGCCGACGAACGCGCCGTCGGGTCGTTCCGGGCGATGAGCCCGGCTGGTCACGGCACCCTCCGCCTCGGCCACAAGCTATACACCGCACGCCGGGAAGGCATCTTTCGAGGTGCCTGGAATCTGTTCGGCCCCGGCCAGCACCGGCCGGTGATCCGGGCCCGGCGACCGTCCGCCTTCCGCAACGCCGTCCTGATCACCGCCCGAGGGTCCGAATGGGAGGTGCACGTCGGCTCCTTCGGGAACCGGATCGTCGTGTCCCAGGAGGGAGAGCAGGTGGGGACGGGACGCACCACCTGGTCGTCCCGACGGCTGGAACTGGAAGTCCCCAACGACTGGCCCGACCTGTGGGCTGCCTTCTCCCTGTGGATGGCGGTGTGGCTGGCGAGACGTCGAGGAGCGGCGGCGGTGGCCGGTGGAGGGACGTGACGTGACGATCGACCGCCGCTGCGAACCCTTCACGCTGCCCGGCTCGACCGGCGAGACGATCGTCGCGATCCACGGTTTCACCGGGTGTCCCGCCCACTGGCGGCTCGTCGCGCCGATCCTCAACGCCGCCGGATACGGTGTGGTGGTCCCCCGTCTCGCCGGCCACGGCGGGCAGCCGAGCGACCTGGTGGGGGTGACCGCCGACGATTGGCTGGCGTCGGTGGTCGAGGCCGCCAACGCCATCGAAGGACCGATCCATCTCGCCGGGTTGTCCCTGGGAGGGCTGCTGGCGGTGGTGGCGGCACGTCCCACCGCCGCCGCCACGATCACCACGATCAACGCCCCGGTGAGGCTCCGTGACCGCCGCTCCGTCCTCCTCCCCTTCATCGCCCGGCTTCGTCCCGAGATCGACCACTCCGACGACCCCCTCCCCGCCGTCGATCCCGAAGCCGCCGAGCTCTTCTTCACCTACCGCCGGTATCCGACCCAGGCGGCAGTCCAGGTCCTGTCGCTACGCCGGCGCGCCCTCCGAGAAGCCCGACGACTTCGTCGGCCCGCCACCGTGGTGCAATCCCGAGCCGACGAGACCGTCCATCCGTCCTCGGGACCGATCCTCGCCCGGGCCCTGGGGCCGGCCACCCGGCTCGTCTGGCTCGAGCATTCGATCCACAACGCCCTCCTCGGGTCAGAACGGGATTCGGTGGCCGAGGCGATCCTCGCACAGGTACGGTCGACTCCTTGAAAGCCCAGGAACGGTTCTAGGCTGGCGGGCCATGTCGAAGATCGTCGCCGTGTTCGGCTCGTCCAAGGTCGTCCCCGACGACCCCTGGTACCGCAAAGGCGTGAAGCTCGGAAAGCTCCTCGCCGAGGCGGGACTCACCGTCGCCACCGGGGGCTATTCGGGGATGATGGAAGCGGTGTCGGAGGGGGCGGCGTCGGTCGGCGGACACGTCCTCGGCGTCACCGCACCGCCCGTGTTCCCCCATCGGGCCCGAGCCAACCCCCACGTCGCCGAAGAGATCACCGCCGACACCATCAGCGAACGGATCCACCGCCTCGTCACCATCGCCGACGCCACCATCACCATGCCCGGAAGCCTCGGCACCGTCACCGAGTTCCTCGTCGCCTGGAACACCAACTTCGTGGCGCCGCTGCGGGGCGCCACCCCCCAGCTTCAGGTGGCGGTGGGGCCGATGTGGCGCCGTCTCGTCGACCATCTCGCCACCGAGTTCGGAGCCGATGACTCCTTCGTCACCTGCGTCGACAACGTCGACGCGGCCGCCCGGATCGTCATCGACCGGCTCGGTTTCCACGATCACGGCTCTCGGGTGGCATACTGACCCGCCATGAGCGACCGAACCGTAGGTCGACGTGACCGTCGCCGGGCCCGAGCACATTGTCGGCAGAACCGCCACCGCTACGGCTCCGCAACCCCCATCGGTGCCGGCATCGAACGTCGAGTGTGCCTCGCCTGCGGAGCCGTCTCGATCGACCTCACCGGAGCCGAGGAACCCGCCTCAGACGGCGACGCGGCCTCCCCTGGAAACTTCCGCCGACGAGAAGGGCTGTCGTCGATCGTCCGACGATGACACCGATCCACGCTTCGGGAGGCCTGCTTCTCCGGCCTGGCGACGGCGGGGTCGAGGTGCTGGTCGTCCACCGTCCCCGATACGACGACTGGAGCCTCCCGAAAGGCAAGGACGACCCCGGTGAGAGCCCCGAGGCGGCGGCACTGCGGGAGGTCGCCGAAGAGACGGGATACCGGGCGAGGATCGTCGCACCCCTCGGCGAGGTCGAATACCGGACGGCCGACGGGCGGCCGAAGCGGGTCGTGTACTTCGCCATGAGGCCCGTCGCCGGCACGTTCCGGCCGAACCGGGAAGTGGACGAGGCGCGCTGGCTCGACGTCGAGACGGCGGCAGAGCTCCTCACCCATCCCGGCGACCGGCGTCTGGTCCGCGAGGCGGACCTCGACGCCCTGGTGCGCACCGGTCGTCTCTTCCTCGTCCGTCACGCCGCCGCCGGGAACCGAGCCCGGTGGACCGGCGACGATCACCTCCGGCCCCTCACCGCCAAGGGGAGACGTCAGGCCGAACGTATCGCCCGGCGTCTGGCTCCGGAAGGGATCGAACGGATCCTCACCAGCCCGTACGTCCGATGCCGCCAGACCGTCGAGCCCCTCGCCGCCGAGCTGGATCTGGAGGTCGAAGAGGTCGACGCCCTCGCCGAAGGCTCACCGCAGCGGGCCGTGGTGGAGCTGGCCGACGCCCTCGCCGGTACCAACGCCGTGCTCTGCGGACACGGCGACACCATCCCCGCCCTGCTGGACGGCCTCGCCGCACACGGCATGGAACTGCCGATCCCCTACGAGGTGAAGAAGGGGTCGATCTGGGTGGTCGACGTCGAAGCCGGTCGACCACGACGGGCGACCTACGAACCTCCACCCGAGGCCTGAACGCCGTCTGCGGCCCCGGACCCCACCGGGGGCCGTCAGCCCCCCAGCGCCGCCTCGACGAGTGCCCGCTGTTCGGCCAGGTGGCGCCGGTACGAGCCCGTCGCCGGACTCGCCGCCGGTGGGCGACCCCGATAGGCGACCGGCCGACCGAAGGTCTCCTCGAGCTGGTCGCGCACCGCCCGGAACGCCCCCATGTTCTCGGGCTCCTCCTGGCACCACACCACCTCGGCCCGGGGATGGCGACGAGACAGCTCCGCCAGCGCCTCGGTCGGAAACGGGTACAGCTCTTCGACCCGTACGAGGGCGACCCCTTCGACCGGGTCGGCGTCACGGCGGCGGGCCAGGTCGTAGAAGACCTTTCCCGTGCACAGGACGAGACGTCGTGCATCGGCGGGCTGGTCCGGGTCTCCGATCACCGGACGGAACGCCGCGGCCGTCAACGCGTCCACCGACGCGAAGGAGGGCCGGTGGCGCAGCAGCGACTTCGGCGTGAACACGACCAGCGGCCGCCGGGGCCGGACGAGGGCTTGACGCCGGAGGAGGTGGAAATACTGCCCTGCCGTCGACGGGACCGCGACGACGAGGTTGTCCTCGGCGCAGAGCTGGAGGAACCGTTCGATACGCGCCGACGAATGCTCCGGCCCCTGGCCTTCGTATCCGTGGGGCAACAGCAGGACCAGTCCCGAACGCTGGCCCCATTTGGCCTCTCCCGCCACCACGAACTGGTCGATGATCACCTGGGCCCCGTTGGCGAAGTCGCCGAACTGCGCCTCCCACAGCACCAAGGCCTCGGGCCATCCGACCGAATACCCGTATTCGAAGCCGACGGCGGCGAACTCCGAGAGCAACGAGTCGACGATCCGCACCGGGGCCCCGTCCAACTCCTCCAGCGGAGACCAGGTCTCGCCGGTGCGGAAGTCGACCAGCTCGGCGTGACGCTGGGAGAACGTACCCCGGCGGGAATCCTCACCCGCCAGCCGGACCGGCGTGCCGTCGGTCGCCAAGGTGGCGAAGGCGAGGGCCTCGGCGGTCGCCCAATCCACGGCGTCGTCGGCCAGGGCGGACCGCCGGGCCTCCATCACCCTGACCAGCTTCGGATGGATGGTGAAGCCCTCCGGAGGGGTCGTGAGCCGGGAGAGGAGGCCTTCGAGGCGTTCACGCGGCACCACCGTGACCGGTGACGAAACCACCGGTTCGGGTCGGACCGACGGAGCCGACGGGGACTCGGCGGCGGTGTCCTTCGTGGCGGCGAATGCCGCCTCCAGCAGCCGACGAAAGTCCTCCAAGAGCTTGTCGCCTTCGTCCACCGTGAGCTCGCCGTTGTTGACCAGGCGCTCCAGGTAGAGCTTGCGCACCGAACGGTGGGACTCGATCCGCTGATACATCAGCGGCTGCGTATAGGACGGTTCGTCGGCCTCGTTGTGGCCGCGGCGCCGATAGCACACCAGATCGATGACGACGTCACGCCCGAATTCGGTCCGGTAGGCGAAGGCGAGACGGGCCACCCGGACGACGGCTTCGGGGTCGTCGCCGTTCACGTGGATGATGGGCGCCTGAATCATCTTCGCCACGTCGGTCGCGTAGAAGCTCGATCTGGCGTGCTGGGCGGCCGTGGTGAACCCCACCTGGTTGTTGACGACGATGTGCACGGTGCCCCCGGTCCGGTAGCCGGCGAGTTGGGACAGGTTCAAGGTCTCGGCCACCACTCCCTGGCCGGCGAAGGCGGCGTCTCCGTGGATGAGGATCGGCACGATCCGCCGGGTGCCGTCGGCGTCGAGCTGGTCCTGTTCGGCCCGGACCACTCCCTCCAGCACCGGGTCGACCGCCTCCAGATGGGACGGGTTGGCGACCACCGCCACCGCCAGCTCCTCGCCGTCGGCGGTCTCGTACACGCCGTCGGCCCCCAGATGGTATTTCACGTCGCCGGTGCCGCCCGTCGTCTGCGGGTCCAAGTCCCCTTCGAACTCCCGGAAGATCCGGTCGAGGGGCTTGCCGATGATGTTGGCCAGCACGTTGAGTCGGCCCCGATGCGCCATCCCGATGATCGCCTTCTCCGCGCCGGCGGCGACGGCCGCGCCCAGCACGGCGTCGAGCAACGGGATCAGGCTCTCGGCGCCTTCGAGGCCGAACCGTTTGTGGCCGACGTACTTGGTGTGGAGGAACCGCTCGAACGCCTCCGCCCGGTTGAGGCGGTCGAGGATCCGGAGCTTCTCCGCATGGGTGAGTTCGGTCCGCCTCCCCTCCACCATCGACTGGATCCACGCCTTCTGGTCGGTGTCCTGGATGTGCATGTACTCGATGCCCACCGTCCGGCAGTAGGCGTCTCGAAGCGTCGACAGGATCGTCCCGAGCGGAGCGACCTCACGGCCCCCCACACCGCCGGAGGCGAACTCCCGGTCGAGGTCCCAGATGGTGAGGCCGTAGTAGAGGGGGTCGAGCTCGGGGTACATCTGGGGCGGATGCATCCGCAGGGGGTCGAGATCGGCGATGAGGTGGCCCCGTACCCGATGGGCGTTGATGAGGCGGAAGACGTTCGCCTGCTTCTCCGCCCATTCCGGACTGCCCAGCGGCGGGTTGTCGTCCGCCGCCCACCGGGCCGGGGTGTACGGCATCTCCATCGCCTCGAAGATCTCGTCGTAGAACCCGTCTTCGCCGAGGAGGTAGCCGTGGATGCGGGAGAGGAACTCCCCCGAGCGGGCACCTTGGATGACCCGATGGTCGTAGGTGCTGGTGATGGTGACGACCCGTCCGATTCCTTGACGCGCCAGGAACCCCTCATCGGCCCCCTGGAACTCGGGCGGGTAGGCGATCGCTCCGACGCCGACGATGAGTCCCTGGTCGGCCATGAGGCGGGGTACCGACTGGACGGTGCCGATCATGCCGGGGTTGGTGACCGTCACCGTCGTCCCGGCGAAGTCGTCGGCGGTGAGACGGTTGGTGTGGGCCCGTCGCACCAGGTCTTCGTAGCCGAGCCAGAAGGCACGGAAGTCGAGGGTGTCGGCTGCCTTCAGGTTGGGGACGAGCAGCACCCGCGTTCCGTCGCCACGGACGACGTCGACCGCGATCCCGAGGTTCACGTGGGGATGACGGACGAGGAACGGCTCACCCTCCACCCGGCGGAACGACACGTTGAGGTCCGGCATGTCGACGAGGGCCTTCACCACCGCCCAGGCGATGAGATGGGTGAAGCTCACCTTGCCGCCCACGGTGAGCCGTCGCAGCTGGTTGTTGAGGATCAGGCGGTTGACCTCCAAGAGCTTGGCGGGGATCGACCGCACCGAGGTCGCCGTGGGAACTGAGAGGCTCTCGTCCATCCGGTCGGCGATCACCCCGAGGACGCCGCGGAGGGGAACGAGCTCGCCTTCGCCCGGAACGGTCTCGGCGGAGGGACGAGGAGCCGCCTCGCTCGGGGCGCCGTAGGGTCGGTACCCCTCTTCGAAGAACCGTCGCCAGGCGTCCGACACCGACGCCGGATCTTCCCGGAACCGCCGGTACATCTCGTCTACCAGCCAGACGTTGGTACCGAACTCGGACGGTGCGGCCATCGGAGAGGCGATCCTACCCCCGGTGCCGACCGAGGGGACGGGCGTAGACTGCACGCCCGCCGAGAGCGGGAGGAGACAACGTGGAGACCCAACCCGGCGAGATGTTCCTGGGGGGCCTCGTCGACCCCGAGAGCCGGGAACGGACCGACGAGACGTTGGCATACCCTTCGGAGCGGTTCACCACCCATGGGGTGATCGTGGGGATGACCGGATCCGGGAAGACGGGCCTGGGCATCGACCTCGTCGAAGAGGCCCTCCTGGCGCAGATCCCCACCCTGGTTCTCGACCCGAAGGGCGACATGGGCAACCTCCTGCTCCAGTTCCCCGAGTTCGAGCCGGGCGACTTCGCCCCCTACGTGGACGAGGCAGAAGCCCGCCGTCAGGGGATCACCGTCGACGAACTGGCCGCCCGTACCGCCGCCCGATGGAGAGAAGGCCTCGCCTCGTGGGGGATCGGCGCCGACCGTCTCCGGCGGCTCCTAGCGACGGCCGACCTCACCATCTACACGCCGGGGTCTTCGGCCGGGGTCGGCCTCGACATCCTCGGCTCCCTCGCCGCCCCGGCCGACGGCTGGGACACCGACCCCGAGACGTTCCGGGACGAGATCGAAGGGTACGTGTCGTCGCTGTTGACGTTGGCCGGGATCGACGCCGACCCGATCTCCGACCCCGAGCACATCCTCGTCGCCACCATCATCGAAGACGCGTGGCGGAAGGGACGGGACCTCGACCTGGCGTCGCTGATCACCGCCATCCCGACACCCCCGTTCCGGAAACTCGGTGTCTTCGACCTCGACGAGTTCTTCCCGTCCCAGAAGCGGATGGCCCTGGCGATGAAGTTGAACGGGCTGGTCGCCTCGCCGTCGTTCGCCGAATGGATGCAGGGCACCCCCCTCGACGTCGACGCGATGTTGCGCACCGCCGACGGTTCGCCCCGGGCGGCGATCGTCTATCTCGCCCATCTCTCCGACACGGAACGCCAGTTCGTCGTCACCCTGCTCCTCTCGAAGCTCGTCACCTGGATGCGACGCCAGGCAGGCACCTCCGAGCTGCGGGCCCTCGTGTACATGGACGAGGTGTTCGGCTTCGTCCCGCCGACGGCGGAGCCGCCGTCGAAGAAGCCCATCCTCACGATCCTCAAGCAGGCTCGTGCCTACGGGGTGGGAATGGTCCTGTCCACCCAGAACCCGGTGGACCTCGACTACAAGGCGATGTCCAACGCCGGGACGTGGATGATCGGCCGCCTGCAGACCGAACGCGACAAGGCACGGATCCTCGAAGGCCTCAGTGCCGCCACCGGCGCCGTCGACGTCGACCTCTTCGACCGCCTCATCTCGGGCCTCGACAAACGCCAGTTCGTGCTCCATTCGACCCGCGAGTCCCAGCCGATGGTGTTCACCACCCGCTGGGCCCAGTCGTACCTGGCGGGACCCCTCACCCGCGACCAGATCGCCACGCTGATGGCCGACCGCCGGGTCCCCACCGTCGACCGCCCGGTCCCGACCGCCGCCCCGGCATCGACCGTGCAGACACCCGACACCCCACCTGAGGTCGCCTCCGGCATCCAGACCGGGTTCGCCGACCCGGCCGCCCCCTGGCTTGGGACGGTCGGCGCCGACCCGTCCGGCACGGTCTTCGAGGCAGCGGCGTTGGCGACGGTCCGGCTCCGCTACGACGACGCCGCCACGAAGCTCGACCACCGGGAAGACTGGGAGGCGGTGATCTTCCCCCTGACCGACCCCTTCGATCCCGAGAACGTGTACGAGGTGGACCACGACCCTCGGGATGTCCGACCCGCCCCTCCCGGCGAGGCCAGGTTCCGGGTACCCGACGCCCCGATCGGCACCAAATCGTTCTGGACCCGCCTCGCCCGGGACCTCCGCGCCCATCTCGTCGACCGCCGCACCGTGACGGTGTACCGCAATCGCGAACTGAAGCTCGTCTCCCGGGTCGGGGAAACCGAAGACGCCTTCCGGGCCCGATGCCGCTCGGCCGCCGAAGACCGAGCCGACGCCGACGTCGCCAAGCTCGTCGACCGCTACCGCCGTCGCATCGACGCGGTGAAGGACAAACTCCGAACAGCCGAACGTCGGGTCCGAGACCTCACCGTCGAGGTCGAGGCCCGCCGATCCGAAGAGCTGCTGTCCGGCGCCGGGGACCTCCTCGGGGCGATCCTCGGTGGGCGTCGGCGCAGCTCCGCCCTGTCCCGAGCTGCCGCCCGGCGCCGCCAGACCCGTCAACTGGAGCAGCGTCTGGCCTCGGCCCAGGAACGCCAACAGGACCTCACCGCCGACCTGGCGGAACTGGAGGACGAACTCGCCGACGAGATCGAAGCGATCGGTGCCCGCTGGCAAGACGCTGCCGACCAGGTCGAGGAGCTGACGGTGCCCCTGGAGGCGTCCGATGTCCGGGTCGAACCACCGGTTCTCGTATGGATCCCGGCTGACGGCTCGTGATCCCTTGACTATGGTTCCGGGGCATCCCCAGCGGGATGACGCACCCAAGGAGGAAGGGAAACATGCGGAAAACGAAATGGCTGCGGCTGATCGCCGTCACCGCCGTACTCGGCCTGGTGACGGCTGCCTGCGGCGGTGGAGGCGGTGACGCCGCCGGCGACGGCGAGGGCGCTTCGGCGTCTGCCGACGGCGTCCTCAAGATCGGCACACTGCTTCCGGTGACCGGTGACCTGGCGTTCCTCGGGCCCCCCGAGGTCGCAGGTGCCCGCCTGGCCGTCCAGGACATCAACGCCGCCGGCGGTGTTCTCGGCAAGGACGTCATCCTCATCGAAGGCGACTCCGGCGACACCAACCAGGACATCGCCAACCCGGAGGTCGACCGACTGCTGGCCGAAGGGGTGGATGCCATCATCGGTGCCGCTTCGTCCGCGGTGTCGAAGCTCGTGATCGACAAGATCACCGGCGCCAACGTCATCCAGTTCTCGCCGGCGAACACGTCGCCCGACTTCACCACCTACCCGGACAACGGTCTGTATTTCCGGACCGCACCGTCGGACCTGCTCCAGGGCAAGGTGCTCGCCGACCAGGTGGCGAAGCAGGGTAACGAGACCGCCGCGGTGATCTTCCGCCAGGAGTCCTACGGCCAGGGTCTCGCCCAGGCCTTCAAGGAGAACTTCGAGGCGCTGGGCGGCACCGTCGACCCGTTCATCCCGTACGCCGTCGACACCGAGAACTTCGACGCCGAAGTCGACCAGATCGTCGAGGCGGATCCCGACGCCATCGTCGTCATCGGCTTCGCCGAGTCGGCCAACATCCTGACGACCATGCACGAACGGGGCATCGGCCCCACCAGCGGCAAGAACGTCTGGGGTGTGGACGGCAACATCGGCGGTATCGGCAAGGAGCTGTCGGACCCGTCGATCATCGCCGGGATGCGGGGCACCGAGCCGAGCGTCAACCTGAAGCAGATCAGCGACTTCACCGCCCGTCTCGACCAGGCCTACGAAGGCGGCGTCGGCGGGGTCTACGCCTACGGCGCCGAGACCTACGACGCGATCGTCATCGTGGCCCTCGCCGCCGAGATCGCCGGCACGGACGACCCCGTGAAGGTCGCCGCCGAGATCAACGGCGTGACCAAGGACGGCGAGAAGTGCACCAGCTTCGCCGAGTGCAAGGCGCTCATCGAAGAGGGCAAGAACATCGACTACGACGGGCTCGGCGGCCCGTACGAGTTCGTCGATGCCGGTGAGCCGGCTGCGGCCAGCTTCCGGATCGCCACCTACGACGGCGGGGACACCCCCAACCCCGACCTCGACGAGTACGTCTTCGCCGGCAGCTGAGCCGACGAACGAACGACGACGGACCGGGCCGGCCTCAGTTGGGGCCGGCCCGGTCGCGTTGAGGCCCGACACGGGGCATACTCCCTCCATGGGTCGCGCCAGCCGGATCCTCGTCGCCTTGGCGGTGGTGACGGCGGCCTGCGTCCCCGCCGAAGCGGAGGCGCCACCGCCGAACCCGGAGATGGTGGCCGTCGCCGAGGCGCTCTGCCCCCTCATGTGGCGGTGGCAGCTCAGCGTCGGCAGCGCGATGAACCAGATGTCGGAACAGGCCCTCCACGAGGAAGACCCCCGAGTTCGGCACCGGATCTACCTGCGAGGTATCGGGCGGGTCCGGGTCATGAACGACCGGCTCGCCGAGGAGGTGGTGCGGATCCCCCGCGGCCCCTACTCGGGGTTCCTGATGAGCGACGTCCTCGACGGGTTGGCGGCGGCCGAGGAGGTCCTCGACGGGCTCGTCGCCTTCGTCGAGGCGACCGACCCCGACGTCGACGTCAGCCCCCACGACGTGATCCCCACGATCTTCCTCGACGTGGAGAAGGTGATCGACCTCCCCAAGCCGGAACTCGCCACCTACTACGACGACGAGCTGATTCGGGCGTTCGTGACGGTGCCCCAATGCCAGTTCGGCGTGAAAGACGCCAACGACGGTGTCCCCCGCTACATCCCCCTCGAAGGAACCGCCGGGGTCAGTCGACCCGGGCCAGGGTCCCCAGGTACAGCTCGATCACCTTCGGGTCGTTGAGGAGCTCCCTGCCCGTACCCGTGTAGGCGTTGCGGCCCTGGTCGAGGACGTATCCGCGGTCACAGATCTGCAGACACCGCCGGGCGTTCTGTTCCACCATGATGATCGACACCCCCGAACGGTTGATCCGTTTGGCGACGATGAACACCTGGTCCTGGAGGGCGGGGGACAGACCGGCCGACGGCTCGTCCAACAGCAGCACGAGCGGCTCCATCATGAGGGCACGCCCCATCGCCAGCATCTGACGCTCTCCACCCGACAGCGACCCTGCCCGCTGCTTGATCCGTTCCTTCAGCCGGGGGAACATCCCCGTCACGTAGTCCATCCGTTCCCCCGTCTTCTCGGGTTCGAGATAGACGCCCATCTCCAGGTTCTCTTCGACGGTGAGGCTGGGGAAGACGTTGTTGATCTGGGGCACGTAGCCGATGCCGGCCGCCACCAGCTCGTGGGCCTTCATCCCGGTGATGTCCTCCCCTTTGAAGGTGACGGTCCCCGACCGGATGTCCAACAGGCCGAAGAGGGCTTTGAGGAGCGTCGATTTCCCTGCCCCGTTCGGACCGATGATGCCGATCAGCTCACCCCGTTGCAGCTCGAGGTCGACGCCGTTGAGGATGTCCACGCCGGGCACATACCCGGCCACCACGTTCTTGATCTCGATGAGGGACGACGTCATGGTTCCTCCCGAAGTGGCGGCACGTCCCCCAGCTCGAGACGGTCCTCTCGCAGCCACTCGTCCTCCTGCTCGGGATCGAGGGGTGCGTCGTGGTGGGCGCCCAGGTAGGCGTCGATGACGGCCTGGTTCTGGCCGATGGAGCTGTGGGGACCTTCGGCGATGATCTTTCCTTCCGCCATCACCACGACCCAGTCGGAGATGTCCCGCACCACGTCCATGTCGTGTTCGACGAACACGACGGTGGCGCCCTCCTCGGCCGGTAGCCGCTTGACGTGCTCGAGCAGCGACTGGGTGAGGGCCGGGTTCACTCCCGCCATCGGCTCGTCCAACATGATGAGCTTCGGCTCCACCATGAGGGCCCGGGCCATCTCCAGCAACTTGCGTTGCCCGCCCGACAACGTCCCGGCGTATTCGTCCCGCATGTGGTCGAGCTGGAACCGGCGAAGCAGCTCCATTGCCCGCTCTTCGATCTCTTCTTCCTGACGCCGCCACAGAGGCGTGAACAGCGACGGGAGGAAACGCTCCCCCCGCTGGCCCTTCGCCCCCAGCTTCATGTTCTCGATCACGCTGAGCTTGGTGAGCGACTTGGTGAGCTGGAAGGTGCGGACCATGCCCAACCCGGCGAGCTGGTAGGGCCGGTACCCGTCGATCGCCTGACCGTCGAAGACGGCGTGGCCGGTGTCGGGGCTGTCGAAACCGGTGAGCAGGTTGAAGAACGTCGTCTTCCCGGCACCGTTCGGCCCGATCAGGGCGGTGATCACACCCCGCTGGATCTCCAGATGTTCGACGTCGACGGCGATGAGCCCCCCGAACGCCTTGCGCATGCCGTCCACCACCACGATCGGGTCCGGCTTGGGTGCACCGGGCTCGTGGGGGACGTCGGCGAGGACGTCCGCACGGGTGGCGGTCTCAGCGGGCATCGAGCGCCATCTCCTCCCTCGATCCGAAGATCCCCTGGGGACGGAACACCATGAGCAGGGCGAGGGCGACCCCGACGATCCAGAACTGGATCTGGTCCACCTGGCTGGTGTCCATGATGGAGGTGGGGATGAGGCCTTCGTTCACCATCGCCCTCCCCAGGTTGCGCACGAAGGTGATGAGCGCCCAGAAGATGATCGAGCCCACCACCGGCGACCAGACCCGACCCACCCCGCCGAGGATCAGCACCAGCCAGAAGAAGAAGGTGAGGGGGGCGACGAAGAAGTCCGGCTGGATGGTGGCGTTGCCGATCGCCAGCACCATGCCGGCGAGACCGCCGATGACCCCGCCGAGGATCAGCGCCTGCAGCTTGTACCAGTAGGCGTTCTTGCCGAGGGCCCGGGCGGCGTCTTCGTCCTCCCGGATGGCCTTCACCACTCGACCCCACGGGCTTCTCATGAGCTGCCACACCAACAGGAGGGTGAGGAGGGTGACGACCCAGCCGATGACGATGGCGAAGAACTGCGAGCCCCGGTACTGAAACGGTCCGATCCCGTACAGGAGGCTCGGGTTGAAGGGGCTGAGCTCCCGGAACGGCCCGATGAACTCGTTGAGGCCTTCGGCTCCCCGGGTGACGTTGCGGAGGGCGGTGGAGCGGGCGAGGAGGCGGACGATCTCGGCGGCGGCGATGGTGACGATGGCGAGGTAGTCGGCCCGGAGCCGCAGGGTGGGGATCCCCAGCAGCAGGGCGAAGACGACGGCGAACCCGATCCCCATCAGCACGGCGACGAAGGGGCCGGTCTGCCACAGGGTGATCGCCAGGCCCATGCCGTAGGCGCCGACGGCGACGAACCCGACCTGACCGAAGTTGAGCAGCCCGGCGTACCCGAAGTGCACGTTGAGTCCGACGGCGGCGAGGGCGTACACCGCCGCGTTGAGGTCCAACGAGCGGGCCAGGGTCTGATTCAGGATGAATCCCCAGTCGATCCCGGTCATGACACCACCTATCCGATCCGTTCCGCACGCCCCAGGATGCCCTGGGGTCGAATGACGAGGGCGAGGATCAACACCACGAGGGCACCGACGTTCTTCAGCTCGGTGGGCACGAACAGGGTCGAGACCTGGATCCCGACACCTACCAGGAGGCTACCCACCAACGCGCCGTAGGCGGTGCCCAGGCCGCCCAGCACCACCCCGGCGAAGATCAACAGCAGGATCCGGAACCCGATGTTCCAGCTCACCTGCTCGGACAGTCCGATGAAGACCCCGCCGAGGGCGGCGAGGGCGCCGCCGGCCGTCCAGACGAACCGGATCACCCGCTGGACGTCGATGCCCGACGACTCCGCCAGGTCCCGGTTGTCCGACACCGCCCGCATGGCCTTGCCGAGCTTCGTCATCTGGAGGAACAGACCGACGCCGATCAGGATCAGGATCGACAGGGCGCCGGTGATCAGGTCCTTCGGGGTGATCTCGACGAGACCGAGCTGGAGGCCCGACTGGGCCGTGTAGTCCTTGAAGAACCGCGGGGTTCCCCGGAAGGCGAAGAGGAACATGTAGCGGATGACGATCGACATGCCGATCGTCACCACCATCTGGGCGATGAGGCTCGCCCCCATCCGGCGCAGCGGAGCGAAGATCCAACGGTCGAAGGCGTATCCGGTGACGGCACCGATGGCGGTGGCGATCACCGCCGCGAAGATGAGGTTCATCCCCGCTCCGAAGGGGGCAGGCCATCCGGCCATGAACCCGAAGGCGCCGGCGAGACCGTAGAAGTTGAAGAAGTAGGCCATCAGCATCCCCCACGTGACCATCTCGCCGTGGGCGAAGTTGACGAGCCCGGTGGTCCCGAAGATGAGGGACAGGCCGATGGCAGCCATCCCCAGGAACAGCCCGAGTTTGAGCCCTTCCACGGTGAGCTGGGCCACCCTCCGCAGGGTGATGCCCCCTCCCTCTCCGACCTGCTGTGCGTCCCCGGAGACGAGGGCGAAGATGGCCCGACCGGTCTGGCCTTCGAGGACGTCCACTTCGGCGACCACCCGGTCGGGGTCCCGAAGCGAGATCCCTTCGGGGAGGGTGGCCGGGTCGAGCTCCACCCGGTAGGTGCCCGCCTGGGGGACGGCGACCTCGAACCTGCCGTCGTCGTCGGTGACACCCTCCCCGAGGACTTCGCCGTCGGACGTGGACACGACGATACGGACCCCGGGCACGGGGGTCCGTTCCCCGGTCTCGGGGTCCCTGACCCGCAGCCGGGTGGCTACGGCCTCGCCGTCGGCTACGGCCTGGAGGGGAACGAGGGTCACCAACGCGGCGGCGACCAGCGCCATGACCGTGAGCCATCGCGCGATGGGTCGCCCACCGGCGAGCGGATGCTGATCCGACACGAAGAGATGCCGCCTCACGAGGCCGGTACCTTACTGCATCGATCTCGGACGGTGCCGCCGGAGCGGCCCTCTCGTTGCTCGACGAGGTCGACGCCCCCGGTCACGGACGACCTCGGAAGGTGGCGACCTCCATCACGGCCCGGAGGAGATCCCGGATGGAGACGATCCCCAGCAGCTCCCCGTCGTCGGACACCGGGAGGTGCCGGTACCCCGACTCGAGGATCCACATGGCGGCATCGACGACGTCGGTGGAAGGCGAGAAGCTGTCGGGGTCCCGTCCCATCCATCGGGCCACCGCCTCCGTCTCCGGGTCGGCCCCCGACCCCAGGGCCCGCACCAGGTCCCGTTCCGTGATGACCCCGACCAGGCGGCGTTTCTCGATCACCCCCAGGGACCCGTGGCCCGCTTCGGACATCGCTCGAGCGGCCTCGGACAGGGTCGTGTCCGGCCCGCAGATGTGGGGACGGCCCGACACCAGGTCGCCCAGGACGATCCTCGACATGAGGCCAATGTAGCCGCCGGCGGCGAGCCGCCTCGGCCAGGATCAGATCAGGTCTTGCTCACGGATCCCGAAGGACGGGTGCCGGAGTCGGCACAGGGCCAGCTTCTCGAGCTGGCGGATACGCTCCCGGGTGAGGTTGAACTCTTCGCCGATCTCTTCGAGGGTGCGCGGGACACCGTCGTAGAAGCCGTACCGCAGCGCCAGGATCCGACCCTCCCGCTGGGGGAGCCGTTCGATGGATCGCCGGAGGCTCTCGGCGACGTCCATCTCCTCGGTGAGGGTGACCGGGTCGGCGGCGTCTTCGTCTTCGATGAAGTCTCCGAGCTGGGCGCCGTCTTCACCGACCGGCTGCTCGAGGGAGACGGTGTCGGCGACACCGAGGGCAAGCTCGACCTTGTCGACGGTCACCCCGGCCTCTTCGGCGATCTCCTCGGGCCTGGGGTCGCGCCCCAGCTCGGCTTTGAGGCTGGCCTGGGCGGCCCTCACCGCGGCGAGGGTGTCGTGCAGATGCACCGGGATCCGCACGGTGCGGGACTTGTCGGCGATGGCACGGGTGATCGCCTGACGGATCCACCAGGTGGCGTACGTGGAGAACTTGAAGCCTTTCCGCCAGTCGAACTTCTCGACGGCGCGGATGAGACCCAGGTTCCCCTCCTGGATCAGGTCGAGGAAGTCGATCCCCGAGGTGTTGGCGTACCGCCGGGCGTTGGCGACGACCAGCCGCAAGTTGGCGGTGAGGAACGCGTCCTTGGCCTCCCTCCCTTTGCGGGCGAGGCGACGCAGCTCCATCTCTTCCTTCTTGCCGTCGTACTCCCCGGCTTCGAGGCGCGCGCTGGCCTCCTCGCCCGCTTCGATCTGCTGGGCGAGCTCGACTTCCTGCTCGGCGGTGAGCAGGTCGTACTCCCCGATGGCCGTGAGGTACTGGGAGACGAGGTCGGTCGTCAGCCGGCCGCGCTCGTCGGTCAGCTTGTTGTACACCCGGTCCTTGCGGGTTTTCGCCTCGATGCGCTCACGACGCGTTCCGGTCGTTGCCATGGGTTTCGAGTCCTCCAATGGGGGTGGGGGCACGGAGCCAGCTCCGGTGGGTCAATATGACACAGAACGAGGCGTTTGTGAACCCCCCTTTTCTGTGACCTTCGCCCGTCGTCGGAATCTGCATCCGGACCCGGCACTTTCCCCAGCTTCTTCCACAGAGTTATCAACAACAACCGGTTCCTGTGGATGATTGTTCCCGATTCCCGGACCCTTTCCCAGGGACCGAAGGCCCCTGGCAGCCGAAGGTCGTTGCGCGACAATCGTGTTCGATGACGAAGACGAACGGACGGAGCGGAGACCGCTGGATCGACCCGGAATCCGATCCGGTGTCGGTGTACGAAACCTACGAACCCGACCTGGTCGCCCCGGACGACGAGGACACCGACACGGGTGCCGACCCGGCCACCGAGAGCGTCCTCGTCGAGTTCGTCGAACGTTTCAACGCCCGCGACGTCGACGGCATCGAAGAGCTCCTCGCCCCCGACGCCGAAGCCGACCTGCTCTCCGCTCGCGGACGCAACGACCTGGTGGAGGGCCTGACCGAGCTGTGGGAGCGCTACCCGAGCCTGCTGCTGACCCGGGGCGAAGTGGGTTCCGAACCCGTCGCCGCCGCCTGGATCCCCGACACCGAACGCGCCGACTTCGACCTCCTCGGTGTGCTCCACTTCGAATGGGCCGACGACAACCTGGTCGCCCGGTTCGAACTGGTCGAAGCCCCACCCGACGCCGTACTGGAACGGCCCGACCTGTCCGAACTCAACGAGTGGGAGGACTGGCGAATCGTCGACGAGGGCTAGTCGGCCGGGTCGATCCCCAACTCGGCGAGGAGCCGGCGCACCCGTCGAGCGATGTCGTCACGGATCGCCCGCACCTCCCCCAGGCCTTTCCCCGCCGGGTCCTCCACCGGCCAGTCCACGTAGCGCTTGCCCGGCAACACCGGGCAGGTGTCCCCGCAGCCCATGGTCACCACCACGTCGGCGGCCTCCACCATGGCGTGGGTCCATCTCTGCGGTGACATCCCGGCGATGTCGACGCCGACCTCCCGCATCGCCTCTGCCGCCACCGGATTGACCTCGTCGGCCGGTTCGCTCCCTCCGCTGAACACCCGCACGCGGCCGCCTGCGAGAGACCGCACGAACCCGGCGGCCATCTGGGACCGCCCGGCGTTGTGGGTGCAGAGGAACAGCACCGACGGGATATCGGGGGTATCGGGCATGATCACTCTCCTTCGGGGTCGTGGGGTACGAGCAGCTCACCTGCCGGCGGCGGGTGGTGGGGATGGAGCACTCGGACGGCGAGGAGACCGAAGCCAGCGCCGACGGCCTCCCCGAAGAGGAACCACAAGGCCGATACGGGAGCGATACCCGTGTAGGAGTCGGTGAACTCCCGGGCGATGGTCACCGCTGGATTGGCGAATCCGGTGGAAGAGGTGGCGACGATCGCCGCCGCCACCCACGCGCCTACGGCGAAGGGGACGATGGAGGCCCGGCCGGCCCTGACCGCGCCGAACACGACCAAGACGAGACCGAAGGTGGCCGCCACCTCGGCCACCACGGTCCCCGCCCCGATCCGATCGGTCGGCGACACGGCCACGACGGGGAGGCCGAACATGAGGTTCCCGACGGCCACGCCGACCACGGCACCGGTGAGCTGCGCGCCCACGTATCCGACCACTTCCCGACCCTCCAGACCACCGAGGCGCCATTCGACGAGGGTGACCACCGGGTTGAGGTGGGCGCCGGAGACCGGGCCGACCGCCACGATGATCGCAGCGATACCGGCACCGACCACGACGGCATGGGCGAACAGCGCCGTGCTCGGAGAGCCGCCGAGCCCCGACACCATCGCCCCACTCCCCACCACCACCATCAACAACAGCCCCGTCCCGAGGCCCTCCGCCAGGTATTCACGCCGTCGCGGCGTCACGCCGCCTCCCACGACAGCATCCCGATACGTTCGGCGATGAGACCGAAGGCCTCCTCGAAGGCCTCCAACGTCCCCCGGGGTACCGGGTCGGGCACCGACCAGTGCAGATG
>WFOA01000129.1 GCA_015488325.1 Acidimicrobiia bacterium
CCTTCGCCTCGCTCCCGACGTCGATCGAAAGGAGCGACCATGCGAAAGCTCGGCCTGTTGATCGCCGTCGGGATGGTGGCCGCCGCCTGCGGGCAGCCGGCGGACGTCGCCGTCCCCGCCGAAACGACGGCAGCGGAGACCACCACCCCGGCACCGCCGGAGACCGGCCCCACGACCGAGGCCACCACCGCCACCACCGAGCCGGTCCCCGACAAGCTGGTGATCATCTCCCACGACTCCTTCGCGTCGGGGGTCACCGAAGAGACCTTCGCCGCGTTCACCGCCGAGACCGGCATCGAAGTGGAGGTGCTGCCTGCCGGCGACGCCGGGTCGATGGTGAACCAGGCGATCCTCACCAAAGACAACCCCGTCGCCGACGTCCTGTTCGGCGTCGACGACACGTTCCTGTCCCGCGCCCTCGACGCCGGGATCTTCGTTCCCTACACGTCCCCGCTCCTCGACGTCGTCCCCGACGACCTCGAACGGGACCCCGAACGTCGGGTCACACCCATCGACTTCGGCGACGTGTGCCTCAACTACGACGTCGCCGCCTTCGCCGAGTTGGGCGTCGACCCGCCGTCGGGCCTCGACGACCTGATCGACCCCACCTACGAAGGGATGCTGGCGGTTGAGAACCCGGCGACGTCGTCCCCGGGTCTCGCGTTCCTGCTGGCGACGATCGGCCGCTACGGCGACCCGGGCTGGCGGGACTACTGGGAGGCGCTCGTCGCCAACGGCGTCAGGGTCGAATCGGACTGGGACAGCGTCTACTACGGGGCGTTCACCCGCTACGGCGGAGACCGGCCGATCGTCGTGTCGTACGCGTCGTCGCCGCCCGCCGAAGTGATCTTCTCGGATCCCCGACCGGACACCGCCCCGACCGGGGTCGTCACCGACGGCTGCTACCGCCAGATCGAATTCGCCGGGATCCTCCAAGGGACCGAGAGCCCTGAAGCGGCAGGGAAACTCATCGACTTCATGCTGTCGAAAGAGTTCCAGGAGGGCATCCCCCTCACCTGGTTCGTGTTCCCCGCCAACGAGACGGCAGAGCTGCCCGCCGAGTTCGTCGAGTTCACGGTGATCCCCGACGCCCCGGTCACCCTCGACCCGGCGGACATCGAAGCCAACCGTGAGGCGTGGATCGACGCCTGGACCGGGATCGTCCTGCCATAGGAACCCGGCGGCTCACCCTCGCCCTGGCGGCCCTGCCCGTCGCCTTCCTCGGGTACCTGTTCGTCTACCCGGTGGGCAGGGTCCTGTGGCTGGCGCTGGCAGGGGAGCCGGGGACCGCCTTCGCCCGGGTGCTGGCCGACCCCCGCATGCGGGGGTCGGCCTGGTTCACCCTGTGGCAGGCGGGGCTCTCCACCGCCCTCACCCTCCTCGCCGCCTTCCCCCTCACCTGGGCGGTGGCCCGTTACCGGTTCTGGGGGCGGCGGCTCGTGCGGGCGTTGGTGACCGTCCCCTTCGTCCTCCCCACCGTGGTGGTGGGGACCGCCTTCGTCGCCCTCGGCCTGGACGGCTCCCTCGCCGCCATCCTCGCCGCCCACGTCTTCTACAACATGGCGGTGGTGGTGCGAACGGTGGGGGGGCTCTGGTCCCGGCTCGACCCCGACCTGGTGGATTCGGCCCGGGCCCTCGGGGCGTCCCCGTGGCGGGCGTTCCGGACGGTGACCCTGCCGCTGCTGCGTCCGGCGATCGCCGCCGCCTCGTCCATCGTGTTCCTGTTCACCTTCACGTCGTTCGGGGTGGTGCTGATCCTCGGCAACCTGCGGTGGCGGACCATCGAAGTGGAGATCTACCACCAGGCGATCACGTTCCTCCGTCTCCCCGCCGCCGGGGCGCTCGCCGTCCTCCAGATGGTCGGAGTCACCGCCATCCTGGTCCTCTACTCCCGCTACCAGGAACGACGGGCGGTGCGGATGCGGTTGGTCGCCGAACATCAGACGCTGCGCCGTCCCACCGGTGTGCGTCTGAAGGCGGCGGTGGCGGCGGCGGTGCTCGGCACGACCGCGGCGGTGATGATCCCCCTCGGCGGCCTGCTCGCCGCGTCCTTCGCCAACGGTGGAGCCGGATGGCGGTTTTTGACACAACCGGGACCGCTGGCCACCAGACCGGTCGAGGCGATCGGGAACTCCCTCGCCTTCGCGGCGGTGGCGACGCTGATGGCGGTGGTCGTCGGAACCCTGTCGGCGCTGGTGGTGAGCCGAGGGTCGGGTCTCGTGTCCCGCTGGTTCGACGTCGTGCTCATGCTGCCGTTGGGGACGTCGGCGGTGACGATCGGATTCGGGTTCCTCGTCGCCCTCGACCGGCCCGTCGACCTGCGGGCGACCTGGATCCTCGTGCCCTTGGCCCACGCCCTGGTGGCGGTGCCGTTCGTGGTGCGGGCGGCGGCGCCGATCCTCCGTTCGGTCCGCCCGGAGGTGCGGGAGGCGGCCACGATGCTGGGGGCGTCTCCCCGGCGGGTGTTCGCCGAGATCGACCTGCCGATCGTCGCCCGGGCCGTCGCCGTCGGCGCCGGGTTCGCGGCGGCGATCTCCCTCGGCGAGTTCGGGGCGACGTCGTTCATCGTCCGACCCAACACGATCACCATCCCGACGTTGATCTTCCGGCTGTTGAGCCGTCCCGGGTCGGTGAGCTTCGCCGCGGCGATGGCGATGGCGGTCCTCTTGGCGGTCCTCACCGCGGCCCTCATCATGGCGGTCGACCGGGTCCGTGCAGGCGAGGTCGGGAGCTTCTGATGTTGCAGACCACAGGTCTCGTGAAACGGTTCGACGGGGTCGAGGCGCTGGCCGGTGTCGACCTGACGGTGGGCGACGGGGAGGTGGTGGCGGTGCTCGGCCCGTCGGGGTCGGGCAAGTCGACGCTCCTGCGGGTCGTCGCCGGGCTGGAACGGCCCGACGCCGGGCGCGTGCTGTGGAACGGCGAAGACGTCACCGACGTCCCGCCGCATCTCCGGCGGTTCGGGCTCATGTTCCAGTCCTACGCCCTGTTTCCCCATCTCACCGTCGCCGGGAACGTCGCCTTCGGGCTGCGGATGATGGGGCTGTCCCCCGACGAGGTGGCGAGACGCACCGAGGAGGCGCTCCGCTGGGTCGACCTGGACGGGTTCGGGGACCGTCCGGTGGAGGGGCTGTCGGGTGGCGAACAGCAGCGGGTGGCCTTGGCCCGGACGTTGGCGCCCGAGCCGCGTCTGGTGATGCTGGACGAGCCGTTGGGGGCCCTCGACCGGAACCTGCGGGAACGGCTGGTGGTGGACACCCGACGTCTGCTCCGGGAGCGGGGCGCGACGGCCCTGTACGTCACCCACGACCATGCCGAAGCCGACGCCGTGGCGGACCGGGTGGCGATCATGCGGAACGGGCGGATCTGTCAGACCGGAGCGTTGGAGGAGATCCGTCGGGACCCCGCAGACGACTGGGTGGCCGACTTCGTCGGCGCCCCCTGAACCGACGGCGCGCCAGCGCCCGGACAACGACCACTTCTTCACCTTCTTCAACCCTGGGTTCGCCAACACCCCGGGAGGGCACGCCCGGCCCACAGATCACCCCAGCACTCGAACCCAGGGTTCGCCAAACCCCCTACAGGGCATTCCCCAGCCCAGGGTTCGCAGGCGGCGGCCGCACTCCGCCACCGGATCCGCCATCATGGGTCCGTGCGCCCCGCCGCCCGGCTGCTCCTCATCGAAGCCGACCACCTCCCCGTCGTCCTGTTGGGGATCGACGAAGCCGGCTTCGAACGTCCCACCCTCCTCCCCGGATGGACCGTCCGAGACGTCGTCGCCCACTGCGCCGCCGTCCTCACCCGCACCGCCTCCGGCATCCCCAGCGCCTACCGGCCCGACGAGAACCAGGCCGACGTCGACCTGCGACGCAGCTGGCCGATCCACGAAGTCGTCGCCGAACTGGTCGACGGATACCGAGGTGCCGCAGCCGCCATCGACCGGGCCGGAGGGTCCCTCGACGGGGTCGGGCTAGGCGAATGGATCCACGGCGGAGACATCCGCCACGCCCTCGGGCGACCCGACGCCTACCGGAGCCCCGGCGTCACCCTCGCCCTCGACCTGATCCGGGAACGCAGCCTCACCCGGCTCGACGTCGGCGTCGACGCCGACGTCGGCGGCGACGAAATCCATCTAGGACCGCCCGACCGCCACGACGCCCGGCTCGTCTGCGACGACGCCGCCGCCTTCATCCGAATGGTCGCCGGACGCCGCCCCGATCCGGCGACGTACCGGCTCGACGGTGCAGACCCCGGTGAGCTGGTCCTCTTCCACTGACCCGACTCACCCTCCGGCCACCTCCGGGTACGAAAAGACCCCGGTCTGGCGTCGGCCGTCCACGGTCCGTTCGGTACAGAGCCCCACCCAACCCTCGGGGAGCTCCACCGACGTGAGGACATCACAGGCGGTTGCGAACAGGAGCGGCCGGGCGCCGGGTCGGAGACGGACGAACAGGGACCGACCCTCCGGAGCCGGAATCCGGTACAGCCGGTCCCCTTCCCGCAGGTCGGTGACGGCCGCCAGGTCCGAGGTGGCGAGGTCGCCCTCCTCCGCCGGGACCGCCCCGTCCATCAACGGTTCCGACAGCGGCGCGATCGACGTGGTCGTCGAGACCGAACCCTGCTCCTCGACCTGGGACATGTCCACGACCAGGTCCATCCCCGTCGGGTCGAACAGCTCCGCCGGCACCGCCACCCGGTCACGGGAGAGCACCGTCAGCTCGCTGCGCCACGAGCCCAGCCCTTCGTACTCGCCCACGTCGACCGTCCGTTCCACCCGACGGGCTGCCAGATCGACCCACCATTCCGTCGACGTGGTCACCTGACGGCCGACGTCGTCGAGGAAGCTCCGCTCCCAGACGTAGACGGTCACGGCGACGTCCCTCCACGTGTCGTTCCGGGTGGTCGCAAGACCTGGCGTCTCCAAATCGTCGAGGAGGTCGACCCGGCGCCCGGACCGGGGCTCCACCCGGGCCGTCGTCAGGAACTCGGAAGGAATCCGGTACGCCTGGATCGGCGGCCCCACCAGGCCGAAGATCGTGGACCCTTCGGCGTTCGGATACTCGCATCCCGCGTCCCGGAACGGCACGGCGAAGTCGGGGGGACCGCCCCCGGGGCGCTGCCACGCCCGCAGAGGCACTCCGGGGCCTCCCTCGTACAGGAACGACTGGACGGCCCCGGTGGGGAAGGCCACGTCGACCCGCCACCGGTCGTCGGCGTTCGGGCCGTAGACGTCGATGGTGGCTTCGTCGAAGCCACCGTTGTCGGAGACGGCGCCGCCCTCACACACGAGGGTCACCTGCTGGGAGAAACCGACCCGGACGAAGTCGATCTCCGCCGCCGCCGGGCCGACACCCCCGACGCCGGGGAGCAGCCATACGCCGACACCCATCACCGTCAGGACCGCCGCCGCGGCGCCGACGGCGATCAACGGTCCCCGGTACCGGGAGCGGCGGTCCTGACGGTGATGGGTGTCGGCGTATGGA
>WFOA01000130.1 GCA_015488325.1 Acidimicrobiia bacterium
CCGGTGTCGAGGGTCGCGGTGAGCATCCACGCGAACCAGGGTCCCACCGCCGGGGAGACGGCCGGTGCGACCCTGCCCACGACTTCGGCTGCGTGCCATCCGAGGAGCTCGGTCATCCCCGGGCCCCAGGTGACGACCCGACCCCACGGGTCGTACGTCGCGACCGCGCGGATGGGGGAGATCGCCATGATCTTGGCGGGAACCGAGTGGACCTCGAGGGCTTCGGCGACCGCCTGCTCGCCGTCGGTGACGGGTCCTTCGGCGGGGGAGGAGAGCAGGTTGTCGAGGAGGGAAGTGTGGGTGGCGGAGGTCATCGATGCTGTCTCGGCTCGGGGACGGGAGGGTGGACGCCGTGACGGCCGGTGAGGCGCGAGAGTGGGGAGGTACACCGGGGTTCACCGGGAGTCCCGGCGGAGGTTGGTGCCGTCACGACGTCCACGGCCCCATCGTGGGGGGCGGCGACGGCGGTGTCCATACCGTGGGGACGGGACCGGCGTACCGCCGGGCGGGTGAAGGCGTACCGTTCAGCCGGTAGACGGCGAATCGTCCTCCAGGACCCTGTCCCCGACCAGCATCAGGTCTTTGCGGTTGGAGAGTCCCGCCTTCTTGAGGATGTTGCGGACGTGGGTGGCGGCGGTGGAGGGGGAGATGTAGAGGCTGTCGGCGATCTCGTCGTCGCTGGTGGAGCCGGAGACGATCAGCTCCAACACCTCCAACTCCCGCGGGGTCAGGCCCCAGTCGGAGACCGACATGTCCAGCATCGCCCGTTCGGTGAGCACCGACACCATCCGCTCTCCCCGTTCCAGCCGCCGCAACGAGCGGCGGATGACCGTCAGGCCCGCCACCCCGAAGCTGGCTCCGGCGGCGACCAGGATCCACTGCCCTTCGAACAGCAGCGTGTCGCGGACGCCGGAGGGGAGGACTCCCGCTTCGGTCGCCACCAGCAGCGCCCGTTGGGTGGATCCGATGATGAGCACCCCGAGGACCAGCAGGAAGGTGAGGGTGAGGGAACGGATCGTCTCGGAGCGGGCGCGCCGGTAGATCTGGAAGCAGACGACGAACAGCGACACGAAGATCACCCAGTTGATGCCGATGAGTCCGATGAGGAGCCCACGCATCTCACGCTCACCTCGACCCGGGCCGATCTCTTCGGGCGGGGTCGACGGGGACGATACCCGCCCCGGCGGGGTCATGCCCGCCCGGCCGGGGGGGTCAACCGCCCAGGGCGGCCCGTTTCTCCGTCAGGTCGGCGATCAGTCCCCGGTAGGAGGCGACGAACTTGTCGACCCCTTCGCGTTCCAAGGTGGCGGTCACGTCGCCGTAGTCGATCCCGACGGCTTCGAGGCGGTCGAGGGTCGTCCGGGCGGCGGCGATTTCTTCGGGGCCGACGATCCGAGGCTTGGCGGGGCCGTGATCCTGGTAGGCGTCGATGGTGGCGAGGGGCATCGTGTTCACGGTGTGGGGGGCCACCAAGGTGTCGACGTACAGGGTGTCCCGGTAGTCGGGGTTCTTCGTCGACGTCGACGCCCACAGGGGACGTTGGATTCGGGCCCCGGCGTCGGCCAGGGCACGCCAGCGGGAGCCGCGGAAGGTGGCGAGGAACTCGTCGTAGGCGACCCGGGCGTTCGCCACCGCCGCTTCGCCTCGCAGGGCCAGGGCTTCGGGGGTGCCGATCTCGGTGAGGCGACGATCGACCTCGGTGTCCATCCGGGAGACGAAGAACGAAGCGACCGAGGCGACCCCGCCGAGGTCCCCGCCGATCTGCCGGAAGGTCTCGAGGCCGGTCAGGTAGGCGTCCATCACCTCCCGGTACCGCTCGACCGAGAAGATGAGGGTGACGTTGACCGAGATCCCCTCCCCGATGAGCCGGGTGATCGCCGGGATCCCGGCAGGGGTCGCAGGCACCTTGATCAACAGGTTCGGCCGGTCGACCCGTTTCGACCACTCCCGCGCCTCGGCGACGGTGGCTTCGGTGTCGTGGGCCAGCTCGGGGGAGACCTCCACGGAGACGAACCCGTCCCGGCCTTCGGTGGCGTCGAACACCGGCCGGAGGACGTCGCAGGCGTCGCGGATGTCGGCGGTGACGAGGTGGGCGTAGATCTCTTCGACGGAGGCTCCCCGGGCCGCCAGCTCGGCGAGGGGTCGGTCGTAGTCGTCGGATCCGGTGATGGCGTTGGCGAAGATCGTCGGGTTGGACGTGACCCCGGTGACGGCGTCGGCGCCGATGCGCCGGGCCAGCTCCCCCGAGTCGAGCATCGCCCGTGAGATCTGATCCGACCAGATGCTCTGGCCGGCGACGGCGACGGCGTGCAGGTGCGAGTCGATCATCGAAGGGTCTCCTGAGTCTGTCGATTTCAGCCTACGCCGCTTCGGGGAAGATCGGATCGCAAGCCACCGTGTCGATCCTTCTAACCTCGGGGTTCGTGCCGCGTCGTATCCTCATCGCCAAGCCGGGCCTCGACGGCCACGACCGGGGCGCCAAGGTGATCGCCCGGGCGCTGCGTGACGCCGGATGCGAGGTCATCTACACGGGCCTGCATCAGACACCCGCCCAGATCGTCGAGGCGGCCCTGGAGGAGGACGTCGACGCCATCGGGCTGTCGATGCTCTCCGGAGCCCACATGACCCTCTTCCCCGAGGTGGTGCGGCTTCTGGCGGAGCATGGAGCTTCGGACATCGTCGTCTTCGGCGGTGGGGTCATCCCCGACCAGGACGTCGAGGCCTTGAAGGCGGCGGGGATCGCCGAGATCTTCACGCCCGGCACACCGCTTTCCGAGATCACCCGCTGGGTGGAGACACACGTTCCCGAACGAGGAGATCGACGGTGACGCACACCCCAGGAGACACCTGCCGATGAAGATCCACGAATACCAGGCGAAACAGCTCATGGCGGAACGGGGGATCGCCGTCCCCGTCGGTCGGGTCGCCACCACGGTGGAGGAGGCCGTCGCCGCGGTCCGGCCCATCGTGTCCGAGACCGCCAACCCCGTGGTGGTGGTGAAAGCACAGATCCACGCCGGTGGCCGCGGGAAGGGGCGGTTCCGCGAACATCCCGAGCTCGGTGGCGTCACCGTCGTCACGGCGGGGATCGACGGCGGCGTCGAAGCCGCCGAGGAGGCGGTGCGGGAACTCGCCGCGAAGATGCTGGGGTCGACCCTCGTCACCGTACAGACCGGACCCGAAGGCAAACCCGTCAACCGGCTGTACATCGAACAGGGTATCGACATCGCCCGGGAGCTGTACCTGTCGATCCTGTTGGACCGGGCCGTCTCCCACGAGGTCGTCATGGCGTCGACGGAGGGCGGCATGGAGATCGAGAAGGTGGCGGCGGAGACCCCCGAGAAGATCCTCCGGGCGGACATCGACCCCTGCGTCGGGTTGCTCGGTTTCCAGGCGGCCGCCTTGGGGTGGGGCCTCGAGCTGGAAGGCCCGGCCCACGCCAACTTCGTGCGGTTCGTCCGGGCCCTCGCCGACGCCGCCACCGAATGGGACACCGACCTGATCGAGATCAACCCGCTGGTCGTCACCGCCGACGGCGACGTGATGGCCCTCGACGGGAAGATGGCCTTCGACGACAACGCCCTGTTCCGCCATCCCGAGGTGGTGGCGATGCGGGACGTCACCGAGGAGGATCCCGACGAGCTCGAAGCGAAAGAGGCCGGGCTCTCCTACATCAAGCTCGACGGGACGATCGGCTGCATGGTGAACGGTGCCGGTCTGGCGATGTCGACGATGGACATCATCAAGTACTTCGGCGGCGAACCCGCCAACTTCCTCGACGTTGGAGGCGGCGCCAACGCCGAACAGGTGGCCACCGCCTTCCAGATCATCACCCGGGACCCCAACGTGAAGGGGATCTTCGTGAACATCTTCGGCGGGATCATGCGCTGCGACACGATCGCCACCGGCATCGTCGACGCCGTGAAGAAGGTCGGCCTCGAGGTGCCGCTGGTGGTGCGGCTCGAAGGCACCAACGTCGAGTTGGGGAAGCGGATCATCGACGAGTCGGGGCTGGACGTCATCTCCGCTTCGGATATGAAAGACGGCGCCCAGAAGATCGTGGAGCTGGCGAAATGAGCATCCTCGTGAACGCGGACACCAAGGTGATCGTGCAGGGACTCGGCAAGACCGGCCAGTTCCACACCGACAAGGCGATCGCCTACGGCACCCGGATGGTGGGGGCGGTCCACCCTTCCAAGGCGGGATCCGTCCACGTCTTCGAAGGGGCCACCGACCCGTCGGGCGTCCCGGGCCGGGACGAGACCTACCGGGTGGAGCTCCCCATCTTCCGGACCGTGAGGGAGGCGGTGGCCGAGACCGGCGCCGACGCCTCGGTGGTGTACGTTCCCCCGCCCTTCGCCGCCGACGCCATCATGGAGGCCGCCGACGCCGGGATCCGCCTGATCGTCGCCATCACCGAAGGCATCCCCGTCGCCGACATGGTCCGGGCGAAACGCTATCTGGAAGGTCGGGACGTGCGGCTGGTCGGTCCCAACTGCCCGGGGGTGATCACCCCCCGGGAATGCAAGATCGGGATCATGCCCGGCTACATCCACACTCCGGGCCGGATCGGGGTGGTGTCGCGGTCGGGGACCCTCACCTACGAGGCGGTGTACCAGCTCACCAAGCTCGGCCTCGGGCAGACGACGGCGGTGGGGATCGGCGGCGACCCGGTGAACGGCACCGATTTCGTCGACGTGCTGGCGATGTTCGAGGAGGATCCCGACACCGACGGGGTGATCATGATCGGGGAGATCGGCGGGACCGCCGAGGAGGACGCCGCCGAGTTCGTGAAGTCGGAGATGACGAAACCCGTCGCCGGGTTCATCGCCGGGATGACCGCGCCTCCGGGGAAACGGATGGGGCATGCCGGGGCGATCATCTCCGGCGGGAAAGGCACCGCCGCCGCCAAGGTGGCGGCGATGGAGGCGGCGGGGATCGTCGTCGCCCCCACCCCCACCGACATGGGCCAGGCGATGCTCGAAGCCCTCGGGAGGTGACGGGACGGCCGTGTCCGATCTGGTCCTCGGTTTGACCCTCGGTGCCGCCGCCGGGGTCACGCCCGGACCGCTGTTCGCTCTGGTGGTCACCGCCAGCCTCCGGAGAGGGTTCGGTGCCGGGGCACGGACCGCCATCGCCCCGCTGATCTCCGACCTCCCGGTGGTCGTCGTCGCCTTGGCCGCCGTGTCGTCGCTCCCCGACGGCGTCGTCCGGGGCCTGGGGTTGGCGGGTGGGGTGTACCTCGTCTGGCTCGGCGCCCGGACCGTGTCCGAGGCCCGGAGTCCCGCCGCCGACGACCGTCCCGCGGTGCGTGACCTCCGTCGCGGTGTCGTCGTCAACCTGTTGTCCCCCCACCCGTGGCTGTTCTGGTTCTCGGTGGGAGCACCGGCGACCCTCGGGGCGTGGCAGCGTGCCCCGATCCGGGCGGTGGCGTTCGTCGGGGCGTTCTATGCGCTCCTCGTCGGCGCCAAGGTGGCGGCTGCGGCGGTGGTCGCCTCCGGGCGAAGGTTCCTCGACACGGCCTGGCACGGCCGCCTCGCCCAGGTGGGCGGGGCGACGATCGCCGTGATGGGCATCGTCCTCGTGTTCGAGTACCTGCGGTGATCCCGGGCGTCGGGGATGCGTCGACCTACACTCCGCCCATGGGATGGATCCTCGTCGTGCTCGTCGTCGTGTTGGCGGGGTGGTTCGTCTTCGCCTACAACGGCCTGGTACGCCGCCGCAACCGTGTCGACAACGCCTGGGGTCAGGTCGAGGTGCAGCTCAAACGCCGGTACGACCTCATCCCCAACCTGGTGGAGACGGTCAAAGGATACGCAGGCCACGAACAGGGCACCCTCCAGGCGGTCATCGAGGCGCGCAACCGGGCCCTGGATGCGTCCACCCCCACCGAGCAGGCGGAGGCGGAGAACGTCCTCACCGCGGCCCTCCGCCAACTCTTCGCCCTCGCCGAGGCGTACCCCCAACTGCGGGCGTCGGAGAACTTCGCCGGGCTGCAGGCCGAGCTGGCGGAGACGGAGAACAAGATCGCCGTCGCCCGCCAGATCTACAACGATTCGGTCCTCGGCTACAACAACCTCGTCCAGACCATCCCCACGATGCTGGTGGCGTCGGTCGCCGGGTTTCGGCCCCGTGACTTCTTCGACGCTCCGCCGGCAGCCGACGAGGCGCCTCGCGTCGAGTTCTGAGGATGCGACGGACCGTCGCCGGCGTCGTCGCGTTCGTCGCCGTCGCCGTCGGCCTGTCGATCTCGGGGCCGGCCCCGGCCCAGGCCAAGAGCTTCTCCCTCCCGGAGGCGTCCGTCGTCGTCGAGGTGGAGCCGGACGGGTCGGTGGTCGTGACCGAGCGGATCACCTACGACTTCTCCGGTTCGTTCAGCGGAGCCTTCCGGGAGGTTCCGCTGCGGGCCGGTGAACGGATCACCGACGTCTCCGTCTCCGAAGGGGAGGTCTCTTTCCGGCCGGGTGGCTGCACCGACCTGGGCTGTTCCAGCCCGCCGGGGACGTTCGGTGTGCGCGACCTGGGGGGACGGGTTCGGATCGTCTGGCACTATTCGGCTCTGGACGAGCGGCGCACCTTCACGGTCCGCTACCGGCTCGTCGGGCTGGCCAAGGTCTACGACGACGTCGTGGACGTGAACCTGAAGGTCTGGGGGGAGGAATGGAACGTCGCCCTCGACCGTCTCACCGCCACGATGTCCCTGCCCGCCATGTTCTCTGCCGGCGAGGTCCGGGTGTGGGGTCATCCCGCCGACGTCGACGGTGCCACCTCCCTGGGCCCCGACGGGGTCTCCCCTAGCTTGGTGGCGAACGACATCCCTCCGGGACGGTTCGTGGAGATGCGGGTCGTCTTCCCCCGTTCCGGTCTCGTCTCCACCGACGGGGCTACCGTGGTCTCCGGGGAGGGTCTGGCCGACATCGTCGACGAGGAGACCCGGGCCGCCGACGCCGCCAACCGGCGCCGGAGGCTGATACGGGTTCTCCTCGTCGTGATCGCCCTCCTCGCCTTCGTGCCCGGCCTCGGCGCCGCCGCCTTCATCTACTACCGCTTCGGACGCGAACCGAGGGTCGACTACGACCGCCGATACGAACAGGAACCGCCTTCTGAGCACCCTCCCGCCCTGGTCGAAGGGCTCCTCAGCCAAGGGAAGGTCGACGAGTTCGGGTTCACCGCCACCCTCTTCGACCTGATCCGTCGGGGGGTGATCGCCGCCCAGCCGATGTCGGTGGAGCTGCAGACGTGGGGGGGCCTGCGGACCGAGACGATCACCGACCTGGAGCTGTCTCTCACCGGCGACCGGATCGACCTCCGGGACTTCGAACAGCGGGTGGTGACCGTCGTGCGCCGGGTGACGAAGGACGGTCCGGTGCCGCTCAGCGAGTTCCGCAAACGGATCCGTGACGACGTCTCCACCAACGCCTCCACCTACCGGTTGTTCCGCACCCAGGCCCTCAAAGCCCTGGAACGGTCGGGGCTGTTGGACATGTCGGGCAAACCCTGGGTGATCGGCATCGGAATCGGGTTGTTCCTCCTGTTCTTCCTGTCGGTCTTCGGCGCGTCCCTCGCCGCCTCCGCCGTCGGTGTCGCGTGGCTGACTCCTCTGACTTTCGGGGCTCTGTTCGTCAACGGCGTGATCTTCGCCGTGTTCAACGCCACCCGGAGGGGGTGGGTGCGACGCACCAAGGACGGGGCGCTGCTCGCCGCTCGCTGGGAGGCCTTCCGTCGCTACCTGCAGGACTTCAGTGCCATGACCGAGGCGCCGCCTGCCTCCCTCGACCTCTGGGATCGTTACCTCGTCTACGCCATCGCCCTCGGTGTCGCCGAAGACGTCTTGGAGGCTGCCCGGCTGAAAGCTCCCCCCGAGCTGGCGGAACGCTCCGACCTCTACTGGTACGGCACCCACGGGTACACGGGTGGTCACAGCCAGAGCGCCTTCAGCGGGATCGCCTCCTCCCTCCCCGGGGCGTTCACCCCGCCGTCGTCGGGCAGTGGCGGCGGGTTCTCGGGCGGCGGTGGCGGCGGCGGC
>WFOA01000131.1 GCA_015488325.1 Acidimicrobiia bacterium
GCATCGCCCCCACCAGCCCGCCGAGCACCACCCGGGGAAGCCGGATCTGGTAGAGGATCGTCGTCTGGGTGTCGGTGAGCCCGTCGGGTCCGTCCACCCCCGGCAGGAGCCCGATCAGGGACCGGAACACCTCGCCGGGGGCGAGCTTCACCGGACCGACCGCCACCCCCAAGGCGACGGCGGCGACCAGGAAGGCGACCGCCCCCAGGAGCCACGCCACCCGCAGACGGGTGGGAAGCGGCACGCGGGGGACGGAGACGGTCATCAGCCGACCGGCTCCAACGTGGCGACGGCCTCGGCGACCACGTCGAGGAACTCGACGATCCGTGGACCCCACCGGGAGGCGATGTCGTCGTCGAGGGGGATGACCGCTCCGCTGCGGACGGCGGTGAGCTCCGACCATCCGGGACGTTCCGCCACCGTCTCCGGGGACTGGCCGCAGCATTTCGTGTCGGCGAGGAAGATCAGATCCGGATCCTGGTCGAGGATGTATTCGACGGAGAGCTGGGGGTAGCCGAAACCGTCGGTGTCGGCCGGGTCGGCGATGCTTTCGAGTCCCAGCAGCGAATACACCTGTCCGATGAACGTCGACGACGTGACGCTGTAGAAGGTCGGGTCGAGCTCGTGGTAGTAGGTGAGGGGTTCGTCCCGGTCGGGGACCGACGCCACGATCCGGTCGATCTCCGACTGCATCTCGGCCACCAGCGCCGCCGCCTCCGCCAGGTTGCCGGTGGCGGCGCCGAGCTGTTCGATCTGGGCGTAGACGTCGTCGAGGGAGACGGCGGCAGGCTGCAGCAGCACCGGGATCCCCAGCGCCTCCAAGGACGAGACCAGATCGCCGGGGTCGAACGAGACGACGACCAGATCCGGTTCGAACGCGGCGATGGCTTCGACGTTCGGGGTGAAACCCGACAGGTCGGTGGTCGGCGCCTCCTCCGGATAGTTCGACTGGTCGTCCACCGCCACCACCTGGTCGCCGGCACCGATGGCGAACAGCATCTCGGTGGCGGTCGGCGACAACGACACGACGGCCACGGGACGTTCCTCCACGGTGACGTCCCCGTTGGCGGCGGCGACGGTGACGGGGAACCCGTCGTCGACCGTGGTGGTCGTCGTCGGCGCCGTCGTGGTCGTACTCGACACGCTCGTCGTCGACGTCTCGGGCGGAACCGTCGATACGGGCGGCTCCGCGCCGCCACCGCAGGCGGCGAGCACCACGGCGAGGGCCAAGGTGAGGGTGAGATTCCTCCTCATACGACAACATCCTCCTGTCTGGAGGATGAAGGGGGCTCGGTCGGCGAGACGCCGCACGAACTACACCTTCATCCGAGGTTCGTTCGTCCGATGACGCCAGGCGACCTGGCTCGTCCCCGGATCGGGGCTTGACAGTTGCGGGACAGCGCCGGACTCACACCGGACTTCGCTGACGCCACCGGCCCCCGCCTTCGGCGGGTGACGCAGACCCTACCATCGCCCGGATGCGCGACCTACTCGACCTGGCCGACCGCTACTGGACGTTCCGTCACCACACCGACGCCCTCCGTGCCCTGTGGCGAGGCGACCCCACCTACCTGGAGGAGATGGAAGACCTCACGATCGAAGGGGTGGAGAACCGCCGAGCCCAGCTCCGCGGATACGCCGAGCAGGCCGAAGCCTTCGACACCGCGACGTTGACGGGACCCGAGCGGGACCTGCAGGAACTCATCGTGTTCACCGCCCGGGCCGAGGCGGCGACCCGTGGACTCGGCGACGACGTCGGCTGGATCAACCACGAGGTGGGCCTCCACGTCCTTCTGGCCACCTTCCTCCCGCGTTTCCCCCTCGCCACCGACGAAGAAGGCCGGCGGTTCGTCGCCAAGATCCGACGGACCGCCGAGATGGTCGACGGCGTCCGCGACCGGGCCGTGCGCCGAGCCCGCGAAGGGGTCACCCCCATCCGGGTCGCCGCCGAAGAGACCGTCGCCGCCCTCGACCGCTACCTCGCCATCCCCCTCCATCGGGACCCCTTCGTCACACGGCCGGCCCCCGAACGGAGCTCCGAACGGGAGGCGGCGCGCTTCCGTGACCGTGTCGCCTCGGCGGTACAACACCACCTCCGTCCGGCGATGGCGCGCTACCGGGACGCCCTGGCGTCACAGGTCCTCCCCGCCGCCCGACCCGACGACCGTCCCGGCCTCGTGCACCTCCCCGGCGGCGCCGAGGCCTACGAGCAGATGGTGTGGGCCCACACGTCGACCGACCTCTCGCCCGAAGCCGTACACCGCATCGGCCTGGACCAGGTCGCCCGGCTCGAAGACGAATACCGCGAGGTGGCCGGCCCGCTCCTCGGGACGTCATCGGTCGACGAGATCTACGCGCGGCTCCGCGACGACCCCGAACTCCATTACCGGGACGGGGCGTCCCTCGTCGCCGACGCCACCGCCGCCCTCGAACGGGCGGTCGAGGCGGCACCGGCCTGGTTCCGGCGGGTTCCCACATCCCCATGCGACGCCGTCGAGACCCCCCAGGGTGCGTTGGCGTTCTACCGCTACGACCAGGTGCACCGTCGAGGCACCTTCTTCTTCAACACGTCCCAGCCGGCGTCCTGGGGGACGTTCCAGCTCGAAGCGGTCACCTTCCACGAAGGCGTCCCCGGGCACCACTTCCAGGTCGCCCTCGCCGAAGAGGACGACACCCTCCATCCGCTCCACCGGCGCCTCTACGTGGCGGCCTTCAACGAAGGGTGGGCGTTGTACACCGAGCGTCTCGCCGACGAGATGGGCCTCTACTCGTCGGAGCTCGCCCGGGTGGGGATGCTCGCCGCCGACTCGATGCGGGCCTGCCGCCTGGTGGTCGACACCGGGATGCACGCCCTCGGGTGGAGCCGCCGGGAGGCGATCGAGTTCATGCTCGCCCATTCGCCGCTGTCGCAGCGGACGGTCGAAGGCGAGATCGACCGCTACTCCGCCCACCCCGGGCAGGCCCTCGGGTACATGATCGGCCGCCTCGAGATCGAACGGATCCGAGCCGAGACCGAACAGACCCTCGGCGCCGCCTTCGACCTGCCCGCCTTCCACGAGACGGTGTTGGGAGCGGGGACGGTCCCCCTCGACACCCTCCGGCGGCGGGTGCGGGAGGCTTCGAGTCCCCGATGAGCCGAGGTCCTCGGCTCAGGAACTCGGCTGGGCTCCCAGCTCGACCTCCAAGGTGAGGGTCTCGCCGTCCCGGACGACTTCGACGGTGACAACATCGCCCGGCTGACGGGAACGCACCGCGGCGGCGAGGTCTTGGATCCCGGTGATCTGTTGACCGTCGAGGGACGTCACCAGGTCACCGACTCGGATCCCTGCCCGTTCGGCCGCCGAGTCCGGCATCACCTCGGTGATGAGGGCGCCTCCTTCGCCGATGGCCATGTCGGTCCCCCGCACCCCGAGGAACGCCGGTTCGACCTGCCGGCCTTCGATGATCGCCTGGGCGACCTCGTAGGCACGGTCGATCGGCACGGCGAACCCGACCCCCGCGTTGGCGCCGGCGACGCTGAAGATCGAGACGTTGATGCCGATCACCCGACCATACCGGTCCGCCAACGCCCCACCAGAGTTGCCCGGATTGATGGGTGCGTCGGTCTGGATCATGCTGCGGATCACCCCGCGTGGGCCTTCGAGGGGCCGGTCGACGGCCGAGACGACCCCGGCCGTCACCGTCGAGTCGAGCCCCCACGGACTGCCGAGGGCGATGGCGAGCTGGCCGACCCGGGGTTTCTCGTCCAGGGCCAACGGCGCGGCGGGCAGGCCGCTGCGGTCGATCCGGATGACGGCGATGTCGTTGTTGGCGTCGGTCCCGAGGACGTCGCCGGGGAGTTTGTCGCCGTCGGAGAGACGTACCGTGACGTTGGAGAAGCCGTCCACGACGTGGGCGGCCGTCAAGATGAGGCCGTTCGAGTCGTAGATCACACCCGAGCCGATCCCGGCCGGCGTCTGGATCTGCACGATCGACGGCAGCAGCGCCTCGGCCACGTCGGCCACCGGTTCGTCACTGGACCGTCCTTCGACGAGGGGGACGGTGGTCGGCGGCGCCGTCTCGGGGACCGTCGGTGCCGGAGACGTCGACGTGGCCTCCGCGGCGACGGTTCCGGCAGGTCGGACCGCCGGTTCGGTTCCGACCAGCCATCCGATCCCGACCCCCGCCCCGAACAGCGCCAGGGCGGCCAGCCAGACGAGGATGCGGGACGGCCTGCCAGGCCGTGGAGGGTCTGTGGTGTGGGGTTCCAGGTGCTGCAACTCGGTCATTGTCTCAAACCTCTGCTCGTCGTCTACCGACAACCTACGGAGACGTCGCTAAAGCAGAGGTCAAGCCTCGGCCCGGGCGGGGATCCGCACGATGAGGCGCGACCCGCCTCCCGTCCGGGGCTCGACTTCGAGGCGTCCGCCGTGGACTCGGGCCACCTCCCTGACGATGGTGAGGCCGAGCCCCCGCCTCCCTCCCGCCTTCGATCCGTCGAGGACACCAGGGTCGATGCCCGGACCTTCGTCGGCGACTTCCAGAAAGCACGACCCGTCACCGTTGCCCGACCGGAGCCACACGGTGGAGCCGGGAAGCGAGACCCGCAGGGCGTTGTCGACCAAGTTGTCGAGGGCGCGGGTGAGACTCGTCGGGTCCCCTTCGACCGGTGCCGGCTCGGTCTCCGCCACCACCGACACCTTCGCCTCGGCGGCTCTGGCCGCGAAGTCTTCCGCGGCCTGACGAACCAGGTCGGCGAGGTCGAGCTCCACCTTCTCGACCGTGCCCGCTTCCAGCCGGGCAGCGGCGAGGAGACCTTCGATCATCTCCGACATCCGCCTGGTGGCCCGGTCGACGATCTCCCCGGTGGCCTGCCAGTCCTCCAGGTCGGCGTCGGGGTCGGAGAGGACCAGGTCGAGGTTCGAGCGGATGATGGCGAGGGGGTTGCGGAGGTCGTGGGAGGTCTGAGCGAGGAACCGACGTTGGCTCTGGAAAGCGGCGTCGAGCCGGTCGAGCATCTCGTCGAAGGTGCCGGCGAGGCGTCTCAGCTCGTCGTCGGGCCCGTCGAGGTCGATCCGGCGGCTCAGGTCGGTGGCCTGGATCTCGGAGGCGACCGCCGTGATCTTCTCGACGGGTCGCAGGGTGCGTCCGGCGACGAACCATCCGACGATGAGACTGAGCAGGAACAGCCCTGCCAGGGCGTACAGCATCTGGCGGGCCAGCTCGTTCAGGACGATCTCGTCGAAGATGCTCTCGAGGGACCGGACGGGCTGTTCTTCGAGCCGGGGGACGACGAACACCCGGGCGCCGATCCTGACGGGCTGGCCGGCGACCACCAAGGCCGTCATCGTCTGCGCCCGGAGGTTGGCGCGCACCAGCAGGTAGACGGCACCGAGGGCCAGCCCACCCAACCCGAACACGGCCGCCGAATACATGACCGACAGGCGGAAACGGATCGAACGGGCGAACGGGGGCAGTCTCACCGCAGGCAGTCTCACGGCCCCCAGGGTACGTCCCGTCGGATAAGACACCGATAAACCTCCCGGTCGGTGCACCATGCCACCCTCCTTCCGCGCCGACGATCCGGACCGGTCGCGAACACCGGTCTCAGGCGTCGGACGCGTCGTCCCGGAGGACATACCCGCGACCCGGCACGGTGTCGAGGACCGGCGGGTCTCCGAGCTTCTTGCGAAGGTTCGACACGGTGACCCGCACCGTGTTGGTGAACGGGTCGGCCATCTCATCCCAGACGTGTTCGAGGAGCCGCTCCTGGCTCAACACCTCGCCCGGGTGACGCAGGAAGTACTCGAGGAGCGAGAACTCCTTCGCCGTCAACCCGAGGTCACGGCCGTCGCGGATGGCGACGAACCGGGCCGGATCCAGCTCGATGTCCCCCACCCGCAGCACCGGCGAGACGTCTTCGTCGCGGCGGAGCAGCGCCCGGATGCGGGCGCTGAGTTCGGCGAAGGCGAAGGGTTTGACCAGGTAGTCGTCGGCACCCGAGTCGAGACCTTCGACCCGGTCCTCCACCGCGTCCCGGGCGGTGAGCATCAGCACCTTGGGGCGTTGTCCCTCCAGGGTCTCCAACGACCCGTCGGCGAGGCGCCGCGCCAGGTCGACACCCGGCCCGTCGGGGAGGTTCCAGTCGAGGCACACGACGTCGTATCCGGCCGACATCACCTTCGTCTCCGCTTCGGTGAGGGTGTGGGCGACGTCGACGGCGAAACGTTGGCGCCGCAGACCCCGAGCCAGAGCGTCGGCCAGATCCGGTTCGTCCTCCACCACCAGGATCCGCATGGGTGCCACGCTAGCGCCGCCGCCGCACGACCGGCACCGGCTCGTCACCGGGTACGGCCCCAGCATCCTCGACTGGGGTTCCAATGGGCCCAACCGCCGCCTTCGTAGACGAGCCAGGCCGCCACCGCGGTGTTGGCCACCGGGTCGAGGATGTCGGCGCCCTCCCAGCCGGCCTTGGCGGACCGGGCAGGCCAGTAGCGGGCGAGGATCTGGAAGAGCCCCCTCGCCGAGCTCCGCGGGTTGGCGGCGGTGGGGTCGCCCCGAGATTCGCACCGGATCACCGCCAAGGCCCGGCGGACGTCCTCCGGTTCGAAGAACGCCGACACCAGCGGGCGCCAGTCCTCCACCGACGTGACCTCGTCGGGGACGAGGTCGTAGACGGTGACGGGGACGTCGAGCCCGCCGGCCACCGCCACCACCGGGCAGGCCGCCCCCGGGA
>WFOA01000132.1 GCA_015488325.1 Acidimicrobiia bacterium
ATCGGAGTCGATGTTGGCGGCTACCACGTCGGCGGCCACCGTTACCGCGAAGTAGCCGGGAGCGATCTGGCGGGCTCCGAGGCTCGTCGTCCTCACCGCACGCCACGACCCCTCCGCCATCCCATCCAACGACGGAGCATCCAGGAACAGACGCAACGCCGCAGCCGAGTCCTCCCCGGCATCCAGATAGGCGGCGACGAACAACTCCGCGAAGCCCCCCACCCCCGCCGTATCCGGCGGCGCCTCAACTGCCGCACCGTCGTCGAGCGTCTCGAGTCGACCAGCAAGGGCCGATACCCGTGCCGTCACCAGGACCGCCGCCACCGGACCCGACACCACCACCAGCCACAGCACCACCTGCAGCACCCGCACCGACAACAGCGGACTCACCCAACCCGAAGCAGGTCGGCGGTGGGGGAGGGGGTCGCGGGCACGGTCGGTCGTCATCGGATGCCCCTCGACCGGCCGGAGACGCGGCAGCGGCGTCGACCGTTCGCTGCCATCTGACGTCGCAACGCCTCGACCCGGGCGTCCTCGGCCCGCCAGTACGCATCCTCGAAAAAGGCCACTACCCGGCCGGCCAGCTCACGGGACGGCAGCATCCCCCCGGTGCTCAGCAGATCATCGAGCAGCTCGCACCACACATCCCACCCGGCCCGGATGCGCCGATCCAACTCGATCTCCAACAGGGTGCGAACGTCCCCGGGAGGCTCGACTTGCTCGCGGTTGACGTCCACATCCCCGCTTTGATGCGGCCACAGGGCCTCCATGGTGCTCCTCCCTTCCATCACCGACCTGGGGCGCCGGCTGGTGCCCGTCGCGGTCCTAAGGGGCACCCACCGGCACCGAACGCGACACGAACGCCGGATCGCCGTCTCCGTCATCAAGCCGAGCGCCCGCCCCCAGAGAGCGGCGAGGGCCCAACCCGGCGCGCCACGATGCAGATCCCCTATGACCAGGCCAACGCCATCGGTGAACGCCAACCGCCGCTTCTCGGCCATCAAGACCTGCAGACCCGCCAGCAGCTACTTCGACCGGGCTCACACCCGCCACTCCGCCTCCAGACGGCGGATCAACTAGGTCTCCGACGCCCCCACGAACGTCTCGCGCTGACGAACCGCTCATCTCGCCAGCAGAGGGGGCGAGGGCCAGCGCGATCTTTCGACCGAGGTTCAGTGGTGTTGTTCGATCGTCCTGCGGTCGCGTCGCCGCCCTTTCAGACGCGTGCGGGAGGGTCGCTCAGCGAGGTGATGAACTACAGTTGTGTAACTACAGCCACGCTTGGGGAGCGAGTTCACCATGGCGCGAATCGACTTCCACGTCCACACACCAGTATCAGATGACTTCCTGGGAGACGGCTCCATCTTGGACGTCCTCCGCTCCGCTAAGCGCAGCGGTACGGATGTGGTGGTTCTGACGGATCACAACGCTCTTGACGGCTACCTCAAAGTCACTAGCGAGCTAGAGCAGTTCCAGCCGATGCTCGTTCTTCCTGGAATAGAAATCACCTGTCGAGGTGGATCCAGCGGCATCCACGTCATCGCAGTACTTGATCCACAGCACTTAGGTCAGCGGCCCCGATGGATTCTCAACGCTCTCGGACTGGGAGCTGATGACCGGCACGCGAACGGGCTGTCTTCGCTAGACGTCGTTGGTGTCTGTAAAGTCATTCACGACAGGGGAGGGCTTGCTATTGCTGCTCATGCGTCGTCGAGTAAGGGGATCCTCCATGAGATGCGAGGCCTCCAACTTGCCCGGGCCTTGGAGCAGTGTTCGTTCGATGCCTTTGAACTGAGCACCGTCTCTCAGCGTAGACGGGGCATCGAAGTACTCACCCGTCTTGATCTGATGAGTAGTGCAACAGTTGTCCAAGGGACGGACAGCCACCGAGCCAGACCCACGCCGGGTCTGTTGCGACCGGAAGGACCCGGCGACAGAGCAACAACGCTTGAACTGGCGGGAGAACCGTCGTTTGACAGATTGAGGGAGGCATTACGGAATGCGGCTGGGGATGTTCAGATTGAACCTCCCCGTCCAACACCGATTGAACTGTTCCGGGACGGAAAGGACTCTTCCGTCGTCGCGGTCTGGCGTTCGCACGACCGTCGGGCGGTGACACGCGCTGTGGCAGCCACTGCGTCGGCCGGGAAGGGGATCGTGCTGGTCGGAGTCCGACGTGGCGGCCGGGGAGGCCGAGGAGTCGTTCTGGCTCGAACGACTCCACCCGTTGAGGAGTTGGAACAGTGGATCTGGGAGGATGTTCGCCCCGTCCCAGCTGTCGAGATCGAGCGCCACGAATTGGGTGACCGCTGCTACATAGCGATCACGGTGTTGCAGGACTTGAACCCTTTTGTCTACAGCGTCGGAGGCGACGCGTTGGTTAGGAAGGCAGGGAGCATCAAGTCTGTGCGCACTTCCACGCCTGATCATGCGGAGATCTTCGAGGCCCTCCGAGAAGCTGTCTCCCCCGAGCTTCTCAAGCGACTAGTGGATCCCCGGCCAGATGCGCTTCGAGAGGAAGAACTCGAATCGCTCTTCCCATGGCGCGGCTACCTCACGAAAGCCGAGCGATCGGCCATCCTCCAGAAGATCGCCTATCGGATCAGCAAGGGTTCTGAGTCGGGTGTTCTAAGAGCTTGGGCGGTAACCTCGAGTGGGGAGTACCGCACGGCTGCGGGGGTACTCGTCCGACAGCTAACTAGGGCGTTGACCGTGTCGGAGGCGCGACGCGGGCTGCGAAACAGACTCGAGGAGATCTCGGCGTCGCGCGCTTTGCGTCGACGAGTACTTGGTGCCTTCGGCCCAGCTCTGGAGGCGCTCGACCCTCTTGGCCTAGCTGAGCTGGCCCCGGGTTCCGACGTACTCCGCCGCACATGTGAGCGCCTGGCGGACGCTGTCTCAGACGAGGGACTCGATGCGGAGCTGCGGGATCTGGCGATCGACGAGGGTAGGCGAACGGTCGAGCTGATCGGGTCGTTGATCGCCGAGGAACAGGTTCAAGTAGTGGTGGATGCTGTGGTAGGAGAGTTCGGAGAAGACGCGCGTGACGGGATCGCCGTAACGATCGTGCAGGCTGCCACCCCAGTAGAAGTAGTCAGGGCCGATGACGCAGCGAGTGTTGCTGGTCGGGAGATCGCCATTGTAAGTTCCGAAGGCACAGATGTGCTTGCTGTAGGGAGTCGACTTCTGGCAGTTCACGCGCCTGTTCGTGATCTCGCGGACCTCTTGCGCACCCATCGAGCAATAGCAAGATTCAAGCCTGCCCACGTCATGCAGCGTGACCAGCTCCTGGATGTTCTAGATCACAGACGCGCTGTCGATCTCGGTGACGAGGACCGGGCGATTCTGTTTCGATCTTGCGTGCGCCTCGGGTTGCCCGCGTGGTGGTCGGTGGGAGAGAATCCGGATCTGGATATCCTGTCCGCGGCTTTGGAGAACCTCGTGCTTCGATCGCGCGTCGGTACTGAGTTGGCTGGGCTGCTCCGATATCTGGCGGTACTACCTGGCGATTTCAGCGTCCTTGCTGATGCTGCCAGCCAACGAAGTCGGGCTGTTGCTGTGCAGAGAATGGTACGGCTTCACAATCTGCCATGGGAGCAACGGCTTGCTGAGTTGGTGATGCCCCGACAGAATCTGGCCACGATCGCCGTAGACGCGGTCACCTACGGCGGTCAGGTGATGACGGTCAACGGTGTCCCACTGGTTGAAGCCCTGCGCCGGAATGAAGTTGGTCGGGATGCGGTCACGCGTCAAGTGGCGGAAGCATGCGGGAGGCACCTCCGAGATGTAGCGTCCGAGGCCGTATTCGATGTGCTGCTTGTAGGTCTGCGTCACGGGTGGCAGACGGTGTCAGCAATCCGACGATGTGACGAGGCGACCTACCTTCCGGGGCAGATCCGCGAGGTCGCGCCAACGGCAGAGACATGAGGGTATGCTCTGCCGCCATGGCACTTGGATGGCCAGTGGGAAGTGCCATCGGCGTGGAAAGAGAAGGACGTGAGGTGGCCCGCTCGGTCCGACGTCAGGTCGAGTGAGAAACATCGCGGTCATCGGGCCAATGCGACACTCTGCCGGACCTGCCGCTCGGCACGGAGGCGTCGCTGCCGCAACGTTTGTGGATGCAGGCCTTCCGTTGCGGCGAGCTCGTCGACAGTCACAATGCCGGCTCGGGTCAACACGACCAGACGGGCGGCGTCCTCACGAACCTGGCCACGTTTGCGGACCCAGTCGATGAGTTCATCGAGTTGTTGGTCGTCATCGCAGGGCCTACCAGGGTCGTCACCCCCCTCGACGGCGGACAGGTCTTCCACGAAGATCACGGGCTCGGATCGGTCCCGAACCGCCGCCCGCAGCACCCGTCGGCGAGTGTTCGCATACACCCGAAACGACGGCGGTGTTCCCGCGGGCTCTGCTGCGCACCACGCCAGCACCTCCACCGCCGCGGCCACCACCCGAGCCGCTCGCTCCTCTACGTCCCAGCCCCGAATGCGGTCGATCAGGGACCTCAATCCCGGTAGCACCACCTGCAGCGCTACTCGCCTCGCCAGGACATCCTCTGGCGCTCGCTCTAACAACGCTGCCAGCACCTGGTCGCGTTCCGCCCACGACGAGACATCACGGCGTTGAGCCGCCGCCACCAGCTCCACTCCGTCGGCGAACGCCAGGCGTGGATCCTCGCCAGCCCAAGACTGCAGGCGCTTCCGCAGCCACCGCGACCGAGCCAACGCCTGCCACTCCGCCTCCAACCGGCGAATGAGCTGCGTCTCTCTTGCCTGCCGTGGGCGACGGTTCTCCAACGACGCTCCTCTCGTTCGACGCGAGGCAGCGTGTGGACGAGGTGCTCCAAGGAGGTCTCAGATCTGTCTCGAGACCGACTCCAAGAGGACTCCGGGATGTCGGGGCCACGGGCTTTGGACGCGTTTTGGACGCGAAATACTGAAACATGCCGAAAGACGCTGAGCAACGATAAGGACGAAAAACCCTGGTAGCGCAGGCATTCTGCCGAAGCAGCCCGCTTCTCGGCGGTCATCGATACGGACTCATAATCCGTAGGTCGCAGGTTCGAGTCCTGCCGGGCCCACCGGCGAGAACCCGTCTCCGAGCCGCCCACCGGGCGATCGCCCACGGTTACCTCGTGAAGTGACGTCAGTTCCTGGTCGTTCCCGGGCTCCGAGCATCGAGTGATGCCGTGCCGATCCGAACGAGCTGGGCCGAATCCCGCCGGAGCTCGGCGGCTACCGGAGTGCGATGGCCTGGGAGACGAAGTCGTCCAGCACCTCGGCGAAGCGTTCGTTCCAGCCGGTGACGACGAGATAGCGGACCTGTTTGCCGGTTCCCTCCAACAGCCGGTCCGGATCGTGGAGGAGATGGCCGTGTTCGAAGCCGACCCTGGCCTGGTGGTCGGCGGGGAGCACGGCGCACACGTAGCCGGCGGCGGGGTGGTGGAATCCGACACCGCGCCACCCGCGATAGACCCGTTCTGTGGCCTCCGGCATCACCTCGAGGATCGTCTCCCGGCATCGCCGCACGAGGTCTCTGACCTCCGGGGGGAAGTCCCCGAGGAGCTGGTCCAGTTCGGGCGGGGATTCACGCATGGACGACGATGTCGCCGTGCTCCATCGACGGTGGGGCGACGATGAGTTCGAACATCGCCGCGGCCTCGGGGATGTGGGGGGCGGCTTCGGCAGCGGCGAGGGCCTCTCGGTGAGACTCCCAGCACCAGATGTCCATCCAGGTGGCGTCGTCGATGCGAACCAGGTTGGCCTCGACGAGCCCCGGGAAGCGAGCGCGGATGGCGGCGACCGCCTCCTGCCAGCGGTCGACGAGGTCGGCGGCCCGGGCAGGGTCGATCGTGTAGCGGGCGAGTTCGAACGTGGCCATCGGGTTCATCCTTCCTCGTCGTGGGTGGTCACCCGCCGGATCAGCAGGTCGAGGGCGGCGAGCCCGTCGGCACCGAGCATCTCGGCGGTGGCCCGCTGGGTTGCCAGCCAGGCGTCGGCGGCGTCTTCGGCCAGGCGGCGCCCCTCCGCCGTCACCGTCAGGTGGGATCCGGGGCGGTCGCCGCCGGCCACCAGTCCCCGGCGCCGCAGCCTGGCCAGGTTGCGGCTGAGGGTGGAGCGGTCCATCTGCAGGGCACGGGCCAGGTCGGCCGGCCGCAGGTCCCGGTCGGCGGTGAGCAGCGTCATCAGGAGGTCGAGTTGGGCCACGGTGAGCCCACGGGGTCGCAGCGCCTCGTCGTAGGCGCCGACCACCACCCGATGCAGCCGCCGCACCTTTGCCGCCAGACACGGCTCGGTCCACAGCGCCGCCACGGCCTCATCCCGGCGGGTGTTGTACATACAACAAACCTAGTGGGCGGCGCGGCGTACGGCAAGCGGTTCCGGGCTCGCCCTCGTCGACACCTGGAAGGTCGCGGCCAGGGACGGCGGGGAAGAAACCCAGCGACCCCCCGGTCAGGTCAGGGCCCGAAGGAGACGGTCAGCCACGACCACCTCCGTGCCGGCGAGCCCCACCGAGCAGAACAGGGTGACGTCGTCTCGGTCGGTGCGTCCCCGCCGACGACCCGAAACGACGTCGGCCAGCTCCACCATCGGCACGTCGATGAAGAAGGGACGGTGGTAGGCGTCGACCTGGGTGAGGGAGTCGGTGACCACGCGGCGAAGGTGGGCAGCCACACATACGGCAGCACCAGGGCCGCCGCCACGATCACCGCCGTCGGAGGGCGCATCCCACGACTGTAGGTGCCGGGGAAGCGCCTGGGGGGGGGGTCGGCGGGCGGTCCCGGCACCGGTAGCATGCAGACCGATGGGACGCATCACCACCACCGTCGCACTGGCCAAGGCCTCATGGCGGGTCCTCCGAGCCGACAAAGAGCTGCTCGCCCTCCCCGTCATGTCCGGGATCGCCACCGTCGTGGTGGCGGCGTCGTTCCTCCTCCCGCTGTTCGCCTCGGGAGTCGTCACCGACGGCGGCGGCTGGATCGGTGCGGCGGCGGCGGCGTTCCTGTACCTGGCACTGGCCTACATCACGATCTTCTTCAACGCCGCCCTGGTCCACGCCGCCGACGAGCGCCTCCGGGGCGGAGACCCGACCTTGGGTAGCGCCCTTCGGGGGGCGTGGACCCGCAAAGGGCGAATCTTCGGCTGGGCCGTGGTCTCGGCGACGGTGTCGATCATCTTGCGGGCCATCGAGGAGCGTGCCGGGTTCCTGGGCCGGATCGTCACCGGGATCGTCGGGGTGGCATGGTCCCTCGTCACCTTCCTCGTCGTCCCGGTCCTCGTCCTCGAAGATGTCGGGGTGGTCGAGGGGATCAAACGGGCGGGTTCGCTGTTCCGCCAGACCTGGGGGGAGAACGTCGCCGCCCGGGTCGGTTTCGGGTTCCTCGGGTTCCTGGCGGCGCTGCCCGCCGTCGCCGTCGTCTTCGTCGGTGGCTCCATCGGCTCGACCGCGTTCGGTCTCTCCGTCATGGTGGCCTTCCTGTGGGTTGGCGTGGTCACCGTGGTCCTCTCCGCCTTGAACGGCGTCTTCCAGACCGCCCTGTACCGCTACGCCACCGGCGGCCCCATACCCGACGACACGTTCGGGTCCGCCACCATCGCCGAGGCGTTCGTGCCTCGCAGCAGACGGGGTTTCTGACCGCCCCCGACCCCGAGTCTCAAGACGCCCGTTCGACCATGGTGGCGAAGGTCCGCATCGCGCGCGGCGTGACCAGGCGAAAGGGCTGGGAGACGAGCCACACCAGCGGCTTCGCCCACAGGTAGGCACTGTCGGGTCGGACGGTGAGGGTCACCTCGGTTGACCCGTCGCTCTGTTCGCTGAACTCGAAACGGGGACGGTCGAGCCACAGGCCTCCGAGGGCCCGCTCGTCGAGTTCGAGGACCGACCCCCGGTCGTGGACGACCACCTCCTGGCGGAGGATCATCGTCCAGGGACCGAGGATGCGGTAGCGGACGTAGACGACCGAACCGAGCTCCGGCCAGCTGCCTTCCACCTTCACGAGCCCGGCGTACGCGGGGTAGAAGGTGAACCAGCGGTCCGAGGAGAGACCGTGTCGGTAGATGTCCTCGACCGACGCGTGGACGTCGAAGGTGTGGGACCAGACCATCACCGGCATGGACACTCCCGTCGGTCGGTGAGCCAGGATCTCGAAGCAGTCATGGTGCCCATCATCGCACTTCGGTGGCGGGTGAGGACGCCGTCGTCGACCCCGAGGGTGGCCGGGTCACGGACCCGTGGTCGCAGACCGTCTCCGAACGCGTGGAGGGTAAGGTCCTGTCCGAGGGGACGTCCCGTGACGATCGAAGGAATCCACCACGTTCAACTCGCCATGCCCCCCGGAGAAGAGGCGCGGGCCGTCGCCTTCTACGAAGGGCTCCTGGGGATCCCCCAGGTCGAAAAGCCCGCCCATCTGGCGGCCCGGGGCGGATGCTGGTTCGAGTCGGCCGGGACCCGCGTCCACCTGGGTGTCGAGGAAGGGTTCCGACCTGCCCGTAAGGCTCATCCGGCCCTCCAGGTGGACGGCCTGGCGGAACTGGTGTCGCGGCTCCGCAACGCCGGTGTGGAGGTCGTCGACGACCAGCCCTTGGACGGCTTCGAGCGCGTCTACGTCTACGACCCCTTCGGGAACCGACTGGAGCTGCTCGAGCCGACGGGGTGGGAACCCGACCCCACCGACGAAGGTCCGTTCCGCTCCCCGGACCAGGCTCGCAGCCCACGAACCGAGGTGATAACCTAGATTAGACTTTGTCTGAAAAACGCCGGGAGGGAAAGGAGCGTGTCCATGTCCAACGCCGAGCAGCAGAGGGAAGCCGGAGCCAAGTGCCCGGTGATGCACAACCCCCACACCGCCACCGGTTCGACGGCCAACCAGCACTGGTGGCCCAACCAGCTCAACCTGCGGCCGCTGGCCAAGAACTCGCCGCTGATCGATCCGACGGGCGGGGCGTTCGACTACAAGGAGGCCTTCAACAGCCTCGACCTCGACGAGGTCAAACGGGACCTGGCCGCCCTCATGACCGACTCCCAGGACTGGTGGCCCGCCGACTACGGCCACTACGGGCCACTGTTCATCCGGATGGCCTGGCACGCCGCCGGCACCTACCGGATCCATGACGGTCGGGGAGGCGCCAACACCGGCAACCAGCGTTTCGCACCCCTCAACAGCTGGCCCGACAACGCCAACCTCGACAAGGCCCGTCGGCTGCTGTGGCCCATCAAGCAGAAGTACGGCCGGAAGCTCTCCTGGGCCGACCTGCTGATCCTCGCCGGGAACGTCGCCTTGGAGACGATGGGACTCGAAACCTTCGGGTTCGGCGGGGGCCGGGTCGACGCCTGGGAACCCGAAGAGGACACCTACTGGGGTCCGGAGGAGGAGTGGCTCGCCGACGAACGCCACACCGAAGACGGCACCCTGCTCGACCCCTTCGCCGCCGACCACATGGGTCTCATCTACGTCAACCCCGAAGGGCCCAACGGCAACCCGGATCCGGTCGAAGCCGGCCGTTACATCCGCCAGACCTTCACCCGGATGGGGATGACCGACGAAGAGACCGTGGCCCTCATCGTCGGTGGGCACACCTTCGGCAAGGCCCACGGGGCCGGGGATCCCGACCGCTATCTCGGGCCCGAACCGGAGGGGGCGCCGCTCGAAGAACAGGGGCTCGGCTGGAAGAACACCCTCGGAACCGGAATGGGTCCGGACACGATCACCTCCGGCCTGGAAGGGGCGTGGACGTCGAAGCCGACCCAGTGGGACAACGAGTTCCTCCGCAACCTGTTCGAATACGAATGGGAGCTCACCAAGAGCCCGGCCGGTGCCCATCAGTGGAGGCCGAAAGACCGCTCCCTCGACGACACCGTGCCCGACGCCCACGACCCGTCGAAGCGGCACGCCCCGATGATGCTCACCACCGACCTGGCGATGCGCTACGACCCCGGCTTCGAGCCGATCGCTCGCCGTTTCTACGAGAACCCCGACGAGCTGGCCGACGCCTTCGCCAAGGCCTGGTTCAAGCTCACCCACCGGGACATGGGGCCGATCACCCGGTATCTCGGTCCCGAGGTGCCCGAGGAGCCCTTCATCTGGCAGGACCCGGTCCCGCCCGTCGACCACGAACTCGTCGACGAGGCCGACATCGCCGAGCTGAAAGAGCGGATCCTCGCCTCGGGTCTGTCGCTCTCCCGCCTCGTCGCCACGGCCTGGGCGTCGGCGTCGACGTTCCGGGACAGTGACTACCGGGGCGGCGCCAACGGCGCGCGGATCCGCCTGGCTCCGCAGAAGGACTGGGAGGTCAACGACCCGGCCGAACTGGCGACCGCACTGGAGACGCTGGAGGGCATCCAGGCGGAATTCAACGCGGCCCAGACCGGCAACAAGCGGGTGTCGCTCGCCGACCTGATCGTGCTCGGGGGCTGCGCGGCGATCGAACAGGCGGCGAAGGCAGCCGGCTACGACGTCGAGGTCCCCTTCGCTCCGGGCCGGACCGACGCCACCCAGGAGATGACCGACGTCGACTCCTTCGCGGTGCTGGAACCGCGGGCCGACGGGTTCCGCAACTATCTGCGGCCGGGCGAGAAGGCACGGCCCGAGGAGCTGCTGGTGGACCGGGCCGCCCTGCTGTCGCTCACCGCTCCCGAGATGACGGTGCTCGTCGGAGGCATGCGGGTGCTGGGCGCCAACTCGGGTGGTTCCACCCACGGGGTCCTCACCGACCGTCCCGGTACCCTCACCAACGACTTCTTCGTCAACTTGTTGGACATGGGGACCGAGTGGCGGGTGTCCCAGGCCGAGCACGTCTACGAAGGGGTGGACCGGACGAGCGGCGAGGTCAAGTGGACCGCCACCGCCGTCGACCTGGTGTTCGGGTCGAACTCCCAGCTGCGGGCCATCGCCGAGTACTACGCCGAAGACGGCGCGGCCGAGACCTTCGTCCGGGACTTCGTCCGGGCGTGGGACAAGGTGATGAACCTGGACCGCTTCGACCTGCGCTGAACCGGACGGAACGTCACGACGGGGTCTCCTCGGAAATCCGAGGAGACCCCGTCAGTGTGCGGTGGCTTCGGCGGTCTCCTCCGCCTTCTTGCGGAGGAACAGCCAACCGATCAGGCCGGCGGTGGCGGAGCCAGCGAAGATCCCCAACTTGGCCTGCCCGGTGAGGTCGGGGGACGTGAAGGCCAGGTCGGTGATGAACAGCGACACGGTGAACCCGATGCCGGCCACGGCCGACACCCCGACGATCTGGCGCCACGTCGTGTGGGCGGGGAGCCGGCCCACACCGCTGCGCACCGCGATCCAGGTCGCCGCCGAGATCCCCAGGGTCTTGCCGATGACGAGCCCCGCCGCCACCCCGATCGCCACCGCCCCGGTCGCCGCCGCCGCCACGTCGATCCCGGCGAAGCGGATCCCCGCGTTGGCGAGGGCGAACAGGGGGACGACGACGAACGAGGACCACGGGTGCAGCGCCGCCATCATCCGTTCCAGAGGGGAACGGGCCTCCTTGGCGATGGCGGCCAACGCGGCGGCGTCCGGCGGGCTCCCTGCCGGACTGGGGGCCGCTTCGTAGCGTTCCAGGATGTGCCGGGAACGTTCGAGATACACCTTTCCTTCGTACCAGGGCCGGGCCGGCGTGAGGAAGCCGAGGGCGACGCCGGCGAGGGTGGCGTGCACGCCCGACTCGAAGACGAAGAACCAGGCGGCGACGCCCGCGACTAGGTAGAACCCGGTGGACCGGATCCCGACCCGGGTCGCCACCCACACCGCCAACAGACTGATCAGACCCAAGGTGAGCCAGGGCAACGACAGCTTGTCGGTGTAGAAGATGGCGATGACGGCGATGGCGACGATGTCGTCGGTGATGGCCAAGGCGAGGAGGAAGAGTTTCGCTCCGACCGTCACCCGGGAGCCGAGGAGGGCGAGGACACCGACGGCGAAGGCGATGTCGGTCGCCATCGGGATCCCCCAGCCGCGGGTCGCCTCGGCGCCGGCCCCCGAGGTGAGGGCGATGTAGATGAGGGCCGGCAGGACGACACCTCCGAGGGCGGCGACCGCAGGCAAGGCGGCGCGACGGGGATCGCGGAGCTCGCCGACGACGAGTTCACGTTTGATCTCGAGACCGACGACGAAGAAGAAGATGGTCATCAGCCCGTCGTTGACGATCCCCCGCAGGGTCTCCTTCAGCTTCAGGGACTCACCGATGTCGAGGACGATGGGCGTCTCCCAGAACCGCTCGTAGGTGTCGCCGAAGGGGGCGTTCGCCCAGATCAGCGCCAGGACGGCGGCGATGAGCAGGACCACGCCGCCGGAGGCCTCGACGTGGGTGAACCGCAGCAGGGGACGCAGGATCCGGCGGGGCACGATCCCCTCGGACGTGAGCCAGGTGTCGTGCAGACGGTCGTCGTTCATCCTCGCGGTCCTCCAGAGACGTCGGTGGGGCTGTGGGTGCGGTCGGGGTGGATCGTGGGTGGGGTGTGTCGGCTCAGCGGGGCGGGCGGTCGATGCCGTCGGCGTCGACGACCCCGACGAGCCTACCCGTGGCGTCCACCACCGGGATGGGATCCGGTCGGCGTCCACCGACCAGCTCCGTGATGTCGTCGACCTTCTCGTCGGCGGTGAGGAACACCGGGTCTTCCATCACCTCGCCGAGGGCCTGGCGGGGGTCCGCTTCGGCGAGGCGTCGCCGGGACACGGTGCCGACCAGCTTGCCTTCCTCGGCGACGATGACGTGGTCGCCGACGGCGAGGAGGCAGGCGTCTTCCACGAACATGTGTGGTCCGAAGGCCACCGGAGGGCCCATCACCTGGAAGACGCGGGCGGGGCTGTGCCGGACGACGATCGTCCCGTGGGGTGCCTTCGCTCGGATCCGGGCGCCGGGCCCGAAGAACTGCCGTTGGAACCACGAACCACCGGGGGCACCGACGACGAGCAACGTCCCGGCGGGCAGGGAGTCGACCATCGCCGCCGGATTCGGGGTCTCCACCGGCTCGGTCCGCAGGTGGGGGACGGCGGCGGCGATCGACGCCAGGACCTCTTCGGCCAGGTCACGTTCTTCGGGTCCTCGGTGACCGTAGACGGCCCGGGCGGGGACACCGAGGCGACGGCCGAGGAGGTCGGCGACGGCGGCCGCCAGGCGCGAGTGGGGCCCGCCGCCGACGGCGGCGACCACCGACGTGGTCGCCTCGGGGTGGAACCCGTCGGGGACGGCGACGCTGCACAGGTCGAAGGAGCCGAGGTGGCGGGTGACGAGCAGCGTGGCCCGGGCCTCGATGCAGGTCGCTTTCACGTCGGAGCCGGCCGGTGTGGCGGCGTCGCCGCCGAGGAGCTCGGCGAGGGTGCGGCACTCCCGGCCCTTCGTCCACACCACCCGAGGCTCGAAGGACCGTCGGTCGGGATGGTCGGGCGTGTCGGGTCGCCGGGGACGGGTGTCGGGGGTCATGGTGTCTCCTGAGGTGGCGACGGCGATCCGGAAACCGTCACCCGGTCGGTTGGGAGCGGGCCGACGACGGGGCCGCGGGCCGGCGTGGTACGGACGCCTGACACAAACACGACACTAATATCGTGTTTTCCATATCGTCAATCGAGGGTCGTATGTCGTCGAGGGAACACTCCGGAGAGCCCACGGCGCCGGGTGGTGGACGTCGGGGAGGCTGGACGTTCCTCACCAACCACGCCCGGGTCCTCATCGGGATCGCCGAAGAACCCGGGATCCGGATCCGCGACCTGGCAGCACGGATCGGCATCACCGAACGGGCCACCCAGCGCATCGTCGCCGAACTCGAGGCCGCCGGCTACCTGTCGCACGAAAAGGACGGACGTAGGAACCGGTATCACCTCCGCCCCGAGGCCCGGCTCCGACATCCCCTCGAACAGGACATCGAGATCGGACGGTTCCTCGACCTCTTCGTCGGCCGGACCTCGGCCTCCCGTCGGGGCGATCCCACCTGAGGGTTTCGCCGGGAAAGGATCTCACCGTCCGTTCATCCGGCTCTCACCTCCGACTCATCGAAGGTGCCGAGCTTCGACGACATGACATGGAAGATCCCCGCCGCCGCCTTCGCCGTCGTCGCCGCAGCCTGTCTTCCCGCAGGGGCACCCGGATCCGGTCCCCAGCCCGCCGACCTGCCCCGGATCTCCCCCTCCGACTGGAGCTTCACCTGGGAGGAGACCGAGAGCGGGGCGTGGCGGAGCGTCGACGTGACCGTACCGGGTGAGGTCGAAGTGGAGGCCGGGGATGCGGTCACCGCCGAGCTCGGGGTGATGGCCATCGACCGTCTCGAAGGGCCGGCGATGGACGGAAGGCGCCTCGTCGACGTCATGCCGCCCGGTTCGACGGTGGTGGTGCGTCCCGACGGCACCGCCGTCTTCTCCTACGGCGACCTCTTCGATCCGGCCTGGCGGGGACGGGTCCCGGTCTGGGAGGCCCTCGAGACCGAAGACGGGACCCTCAGCGTCGACCGGTTGGCAGACGGTGCCGCCGGGGCCAAGGTGGCGACGGCCGCCACCGCCGACGAGATGCTGTTCGTCGCCGACACCGAAGGGGACGTCTCGTTCTTCTGGATGGGGGAGCTGCGTTACTGCTTCGAGCTGGGCCGACCCCTCCGCTCCTTCGCCCTCGCCGACCCCTCCGGCACGAAGAAGACCACCGTGGAGGTACCGGCCGGATTCGAAGTGCGCCTGTCGGTCGACGGGCGCCGGTGGGAGACCGTCTGGCGTTCGGAGGAGGAGGGTCCGGCCACCCCGACGGTCGCCCTTCCGTCGTCGATGGTGGGCGCCGAGCGGATCTGTGTGGGTCTCGACGCCGGGGAAGGCGAGTTCGCCACGGCCTACCGCCTCGACCTCACCATCGAGCTCGACGCCACCGACCTCGTCGACCTCACCTCGTTCGAGGCGGGCACGGCGACCGTCACCCTGGATGCCCAGAGCGAGCCCGCCCGGGCGCTCCTCTTCTGGGACGCTCCGGGCCTGGCGGTGGTCGGTGCCGGGGACATGGAGGTCCCCGCGGTGGCGAAGCTGCGTGCCGGCGACGACGAATGGGTGGCCGCCTTCCCCAACGGGGCGGTGCTGCGGATCCCCGCCGACGGTGGGGGACGTCCCGCTGGCATCGGCCGCCTGCAAGTCGACGGCGTCCCCGTCTTCGACGCCACGGCGTCGACGGTCCGGGGGCCGGTGAGCCTCGACGTAACCGTCGGAGAGCCGCTTCCCGGCCCGGGCTTCGACTGGGTCACCTACCGGCAGGGATTCTTGGACTCGGGACGTTGGGCATCCAGGAGCGAACGGGTACGGCGCAGCCTGGACGAAGAGGATCTGGTCTTCGAAGGGGCGGAGGTCCGAGACGACCAGGTCGTGTTCGCGTGGTCGGTGGCCACGTCGGAGGGAGCGGGGACCGTCGAATGGGTCCTCTCCGCCGCCTCGCCGGAGATGGCGGGCGGCCGCTTCGCAGGGGTGGCGATGTCGTGGCGACTCCGGGGACCCGGTCTCGATTCCGTCGAAGGTGTCGTCGTCGACGTTCCGGTACCGCTCGCCCCCGGCGAGCACGAGGTGGGCCAGTATTTCCGGGCCCTGGTGGAAGACGAGGTGGTGCTGGGGAGCCCACCGTGGCGTCCCGACGCCGTCTGGTTCGAGGACAGCCAATCCTTCGTCTTCTTCTCCGGTCCCGGCAGGACCGTCGTCGGATACTTCGACCGGCCCACCTCGGCGACGGTGTCGACGGCGCGGGAGGCGGGACGGGACCGCTTCCGGTTCCGGATCCCCGTCGGGCCCGGCGGCGACACCGCCGCCCTCGTCTGGGCGGTCCTCGGCGTCGGTGCCGGCGACGCCCCGACAGCGGTGGACGCCTGGGCCGCCGTCTACGAAGACCTCCGCACCGGATATCTCGGGACGGCGGGGGTGGCCGACACCCGTCCGGTGCCGACCCTCGTGTGGAACCAGCCTGACGAAGAAGCCTTCGTCGCCGACCTGGAGAGCTATGTGGCCACCGGCGAATATCCGACGGAGGGATGGTTCCGCTGGTTCGCCGACAACCGGGTGGAGCGGGCAGCCGAGGTGGGGATCGCCAACGTGATCATCCAGGCGCCGTGGTGGAGCGACGCCGAGGATCCCGAACTCGTCAGCTCCTTCCACGCCCCCCGGGCCCTCGAGGTCTCGAAGCTCCTCGGCGGTGTCGACGGATTGGAGGAGCTGGTGGCGCGGGCCCACCGGGCGGGAGTCGCCGTCACCCTCTGGTACCCGAGCGGCTATTCGATCCGGTCGCCCCTCTTCGAGGAGAACCCCGACTGGGTGGTGTGGCAACGTTCCGGGATCCCCGAAGACGGTGGATGGGGCGATGTCATCGCCGTCGACCCGGGGGAGGAGTACCGCCGATACGTCGTCGACCGTCTCACGGAACTGCGGCGGCGGGTGCCCTTCGACGGGGTGTGGATGGACTCCTGGGCGGCGCTGGCGGTCCCGGTCGACTTCTCGGATCCCCGTCCCGTTCCCCGGCTCGGCGACGCCATCTCCCTCCAACGGGCCTTCACCGAGATGGGTCTCACCCAGATCGTCATCGAAGGTCTCGGACCCGTCGGACGGGGCGACGCCTACGGCGACTACGAGACCTATTCGGGACCGCCCGACCCCCTCCCCGCCCAGGAGGCCGAGATGGAGCGCCTCCGGGGACGGGAATACCTCCTCTACCGGATCGGAGCCGGCGTGTACCTCGACGTCGACGTCTACGAGCGGGCGCTGGCGGCGGGGGGCCTGGTCAACGTCGCCAACCTCGACGAGGTCGACGCCCTCGACGACGACGCCCGGGAACGGTTCCGGGACCTCAACGTCGCCTACATGGCGGTGAAGGATCGGATGGATTCCCGGTCCCTCCTGTACGCCGACGGACGCTGGGTGGGGGTGGCATGGACGTCCGAGGACTCCGACGGCGTCGTCGTGTTCACCTTCGAGGATCTCCTCCAAGGGGTCGACGGGTCGGTGACGGTGACCGACGTCGTCACCGGAGACACCTTCGTCGCCGACGGCACGTTCCGGGCCGAAGCCCACCGTGTCTACGTGGTCGGCGAGAACTGACCGCCCTCGAGGTGACCGCGACCTCCGGCGTATCGCCGCCACAGCCGGCGTTGGTGCCGCTTTGGGGAGGGGCGCGACGCTGGTCGCCGATAACCCGGAGGTGGTGTCATGCAACGCCGAACCAGAACCGTTCTCGTCGCGGTGATCGCCCTGGTGGTCGCCGCCTGTGGTGGAGGAGGGCCCGGCACCGAAGGTCCCGTCGAGGCCGGGGATGGCCCCTCTGCGACCAGCGCGAAGGCGGAGACGTCGCCCGCCGCCACGCAGACACCCGCCGACGATCGCCTGCCGGCGTCCGACGGGCCGTCGCTGTGGGTCGCCGCCAACGAGGGTTACACGCTGCTGCGGTACACCCCGGACCTGGACCTGGTCGACCGGGTCGACGAGTACGTCGGCGACCTCGACTTGAGTACGACGAGGTCGTTTCATCCGATGGGCGGGCTGGTGTGGTTCGTCACCTACGACCCGGACCCCCGACTGGTCGGCATCGACCCGGACGGCTACGGCATCGTCGGCGAAGTGAACCTGGTGGGCGACCCCTTCACCGTCTCGCCCGGTGCCGACAGGCTGTGGGTCTCCTACTACGACCAGAACGTCCTCACCGAAGTCGCCGGCGACGGATCCGCCGAGACCTTCGAGGTGGCGGGCCTCCCCGGACTGGTCCTCGACGAGGGCGACGCCGGATGGCTGTTCGACTACGACCAGAACCGCCTGTACCGCTTCGGTTCCGACCCCAGCCAGGCCGAGGTCGGCATCTCGGAGATGTCGACGGCCGATGCACGCGCCGCCGTCGACCTCGGCGACAGCATCTGGATGACCCTCGAGGATCCCTCCGACATCCTGCTGCGGCTCCGTCCCGACGACGGTGCGGTCGATCGGATCTGGTGCGACGAGACCTCGGGGGACTGTGAGGTGTATCCCGACGACTTCCTCACCACCTACGACCTCGAAGGTGGAGCCACCTTCGGCGAGGACATGGTGGCGATCGACGGGAGGTTGTATGTGGTCGGTTCCGCCTTCATCGTGTTCGACAGCGTCCCCCTGTACGTCATCGACCCGGCGAGCCTGAAGATCGTCGCCCGGACCGACACCGAGCCGGTGGTGGCGATGGCGAAGGTCGGGGACGAGCTGGTCCTGTTGGTCTCCGGCGAGTTCGGACCCGAGTCCTGCGGCCGCCTCTACCGGGTCGACCCGGGGACGCTCGAGGTGAAAGACCAGGTGGATCTGCCCGGGGGACTGTGCCCGGACGGGATGGCGGTGGGCTGAGGGGCTTCGAGGGTCGTCGAGACCGGTCAGCCGAGACGGCGGACGGCGTCGACGAGCCGGTGGACGTCGTCCTCGGTGTTGTAGAAGTGGGTCGAGACCCGCAGGCCGCCGACCCCTGCCGTGTAGCGGATCGAGAGGAGGATCCGTTCGTCGAGGAGACGCTGCAACAGCGCTTCGTCCTGTTCGGGTGTGTCATGACGGCGGAAGACGGTGATGCCGGAGCGGGCGCCGGCGGAGCCGTCTCCGATGAGGCGGGCTCCGGCCGCCTCCAGCTCGGCCCGGAGGAGGTCGGTGAGGCGGCGGATGTGGTTCTCGATGTTTCGGGGGCCCACATCGTTGATGAGCCGGACCGAAGCCTCCAACCCGGCCGCCCCCGGGTAGTTCGACGTGCCGCCGATCTCGAAGCTGCGGGCGGTGCGGGGGAAGCGGTACTCGCGGAACGGGGTGATCGTGGGTGTCCCGAAGTACCGGGGCCAGCCTCCTTCCGGTTCCTCCAGGGACAGGTAGCCGTAGGCGGGGGGTTCCAGTTCGGCGAGGACCCGGTCCGACAGGGCCAGGAACCCGCATCCGAAGGGGGCGTTCAGCCATTTGTGGCCGCCGGCGGTGACGAAGTCGGCGGGACGTTCGGTCAGGTCGACCCGCATCGCCCCCACCTCTTGGATGACGTCGGCGACCACCCAGATGTCGCGGTCCCGGCACAGCTCCGACAGGCCGGCCATGTCGATTCGGTAGCCGCTGGACCACTGCACCGTCGAACAGCACACCACCCGGGTCCGGGGGGTCATCGCCGCCTCGAAGGAGGACAAGTCCAGGACGCCGTCTTGGGAGGGGACCGGCCGAACCACGATCCGGTCGCGTTCGGCCCGCTTCACCCAGGGGATCGCCACCTGCAGGAACTCGGTGTCTGGGATCAGGACCTCGTCGCCGGGACGGAGCGGAATCGCGGCGGCGGCGATCCCCAGCCCGTGAGTGGTGCTCTCCACCAGAGCCACGTTGTCTTCGGACGTGTTGAGCAGACGGGCCACCTGGGGGATCGCCCGGCGTCGCAGTTCGTCCATCGCCACGTGGTGGGCGGAGGCGTCCCGTTCACGACAACCCAGACTGGCCTCGACGAAGCGTTCGATCGCCTCGGCTGCCTGGATGGGGGCGAGCCCGACGCAGGCGGCGTCGAGGAACGTCGTGCCCTCCAGCCCGGGGAACCAGTTCCGGACGGTGTCCGGGTCGAAGGTCTGCGCGTCGGTGGGGGCGGTCACGGTGCTCCTGTCCACCCCGTCTCCGGCTCGGGATGGTAGACACTGCCAGAGCCGCCTCGTCCGCGGTCAGTCCCGACGGAAGGGAGGTCCGTCCAGCAGCGGGAGCATCACCTTCTCGAAGGGCACGTCGAGGGCGGTCGCCACCGTCGAGGTGTACTTCAGGAGGGCGACGGTGGTGACGATCTCGACGATCTCGGCGTCGGACCATCCGAGGTCCCGGAGCCGGTCGGTCATCTCGTCGGTGACGGCGGCGGGGCGTTCGGCCACGACCCGGGCGAACGCCAGGGCGGCGTTGGCGCGTTCGTCGAGGCGCGACGAGGGCCGGCCGTCGGCGATCTCGGCGCACTCTTCGGCGCTCCACCCGAATCGGAACAGGTACAGCATGTGGGCGGCCGTGCAGTATTCGCACTCGCCGGCGGCGGCGGTGACGACGAAGATCGCCCGTTTCATCTCCTCGGACAGGCTGCCTTCCGTCATCGTCGCCAGGCTCAGGTCCCAGAGGGCGTCGGTGGTCTCGGGGAGCGGAGCGAGGGCCTGCTGGAGGGTCGGCACCATGCCGTAGTAGGCCTTCACCCGGTCGAAGACCTCTCGGGTTCGCCCGGTGGCGGTCTCGGGGTCCTGGAGGGGGACGCGGCTCATGGCGGTGTTGCTCCTCGGTCGGTGGGCGCTCCGGAGGGTAGAGGAGCCGGCGGTGGGCTCGTGGCGATCAGGACGCTCCGGGGGAGAAGACGAAGAACCGGGCGGTGGCCGGTCCGGAGGGATCCCAGTTGCACCCATGATGTGATGTTTGATACTTTATGACACGATCCCGACACGACGGGGTCGGGCGACCCGGAGGAGAGCATGAGGAAACGACCCAAACTGTTCCTGCTGATCGGCGTCTTCGCCCTGGTGGTGGCGGCCTGCGGCGGCGCCGAGACGGCGGAGACGACCACGACCACCGCCCCGGCCACCACGACCACGACGAAGGCGACGACCACCACCGCCGGTGAAGAACCGGCAGCTCCCGAGGAGGCGGAGCCCATCCTCATCGGAGCGACCATCGACCTGACGAGCTTCATGTCCCCGTTTGACGCTCCGGCCGCGCTGGCGGCGCAGCTCCTCATCGAGGACATCAACGCCGCCGGCGGTGTGGCGGGACGGCCCCTCGCCTTCGAGGCGATCGACACCCAGGTCGACGCCGAGCAGTACAAGGCCGGGGCCATCGAGCTCATCCAGAAGGGCGCCTCGGTCATCTGGGTGACCTGTGACGTGGACTTTCCCACCCCCGCCATCCAAGAGGGTCTCAACGCCGGGTTGCTGACGGTGGCGCCCTGCATCGGCACCGACCAGATGGGCCCGAAACGCTTCGGCGACGCCGGGCGACTCGCCTTCAGCTTCGGCAACATGGCCCAGGACGAGGGCGCGGCGATGGCCGAATTCGCCATCGATCAGGGCTGGATGAGGGCCGCGGTGGCCAGGGACAACCTGCTCGTCTACTTCCAGAACGTGGCCGACGCCTTCGCCAAGCGGTTCGAAGAACTCGGCGGTGAAGTGGTGCTCCAGGAGAACTGGACCAACGGAGACGGCACCATCGGCAACGTCGCCACCTCCCTGGCCAACGCCGACGTGGACGTGGTGGCGTTCTCCACCGCCTTCGACGACCTGCCCGGGCTCGTCACCGGCGTCCGGAGCCTCGGTTCCGAGGTGCCGATGATCTGCTCGTGGGCCTGCGACGGAGCGTTCTGGGTGCCCGAAGGACTCAACGAGTTCTACTACGTCACCTACGCCTCGGTCTTCGGCGACGACCCCTCGGACGAGATCAACGACCTGATCTCCCGGATGGAGGCGGCCGGCTCGAAGCCCACCACGGGCGGGTTCGTGGGTGGCGCCGACGCCGTCAAGGCCATCGCCGCCGCCATCGACGCCACCGGAGGCACCGACGGGGCATCCCTCGCCGACTTCCTGGAGAACATGACCGACTTCCCCGGGGTGGCCGGTCCGATCTCGCTGTCGGCGGAGAACCACACGGTGTTCGGCCGTCCCTACCGGGTGATCAAGATCACCGACGGGAAGCACGCGGTCGTCGACGTCCGGTCGGCGACGTCGCCCGCCGACATCGGCTGAGATCAGAACCGATGACCGACCGTCATCGCACGGAACGGCCCGCAGACGTGCTGCGGGCCGTTTCCGTGACCCGGGCCTTCGAAGGGGTGGTAGCCCTCCAGCACGTGGACCTGGAACTCCACCGCCACGAGGTGCTGGGACTCATCGGACCCAACGGAGCCGGCAAATCCACGCTGGTGAACGTCCTCGCCGGATTCGACGCCCCCACGTCGGGACGGGTCCACCTCGGCGACACCGACATCACCGACTGGCCCGCCTACCGGCGGGGCCGGTCGGGGCTCACCCGAACCTTCCAGCACGCCCACGCCTTCGGCGGTCTCTCGGTGCGCGAGAACATCGAGGTCAGCGCCCTCGGGGTGGGGGCGACCCCGGCCGAGGCGAAGCGGAGAGCGGACGAGCTGATGGACCTCCTCGGTCTGTCGGATCTGGAGGAGGTGCCGGCGGCGGCGTTGCCCCACGGGGAGGAGCGAAAGCTGGGTGTTGCCCGGGCCCTCGCCACCGATCCCGTGTTCGTGTTGTTGGACGAACCGGCCGCCGGACTCAACGAGGCCGAAGTGGAGCCCTTCGCCGAGGTGGTGCGCTCGGTACGGGACGACCATGATGCGGGGGTGCTGCTGATCGACCACAACTTCTCGTTCATCACCGCCGTGTGTGACCGGGTGCAGGTACTCGACGAAGGGTGCACCATCGCCGTCGGCCCTCCCGACGAGATCCGGCGGCACCCCCGGGTCGCCTCCGCCTACCTGGGACGGGGCGATGCCTGAGCCGCTCCTCGAGATACGGGGCCTGTCGGTCCGTTACGGGGCGGTGACCGCGGTGGAGGGGGTGGACCTCTCCGTGGACGCCGGGGAGGTCGTCGGGCTCGTCGGTGCCAACGGGGCCGGCAAGACCTCCCTGCTGCTCGCCGTCACCGGGGTGGTCAGGCCCCACGGTGGAGATGTCCTCCTCGACGGCGCCTCCATCGTCGGGTGGTCCACCGAACGGATCGCTCGGGCCGGAATCGCCCTGGTGCCCGAGGGGAGGCACGTCTTCTCGTCGTTCACGGTGGAGGAGAACCTCCGCCTCGGGCTGCTGGGCCGGGCAGATCCCGCAGGCGCCGACGACGACCTCGCGTGGGTGCGGGAACTGTTCCCGGTCGTCGTGGAGCGGGCGGACGAGTTCGCCGGGCACCTCTCGGGCGGCCAACAGCAGATGCTCGTCATCGCCCGCGCCCTCCTCTCCCGTCCCCGGGTGCTCCTGTTGGACGAGCCCTCCCTCGGTTTGGCGCCGGCGGTGGTCGACACCGTGTTCTCGGCCCTCGAACGGGTCCGGGAACGGGGAGTGGCGATCCTCCTCGTGGAGCAGCGAGCCCACGTCGCCGTCGCCTTCGCCGACCGGACCCACGTCATGCGAGGCGGAAAGCTGGTGATGGCGCTGGAGCGAGGACATGGGATCGACGTGGACGAGATGGCGGAGGCGTACTTCGGATGATCTACCTACAGGCCTTCGTCGACGCCGTCGCCCTCGGCACCCTCTTCGCCCTGGTGGCGATGGGGATCGGTCTCGTCTTCGGCGTCATCAGGCTGGTGAACTTCGCCCACGGGGAGCTCCTCACCGCCGGTGCCTACGCGCTCTTGTTCACCAAGGGGATGCCCATCGTGGTGCGGATCGTCGTCTCCCTCGCCGTGGTCGTGGCCCTCTCGGCGGTGATGGAGGTGATCTACCGGCCCCTGCGCACCGTCTCTCCGGCGACGGTGCTCATCGCAACCTTCGCCATCAGCTTCCTCCTCCAAAACGCCGCCCTCCTCGCCTTCGGAACCCAAGGCGAGAACGTCGAGTTCCTCACCGAGCTCAACAAGGCCTTCGTGGTGGGGGGCCTGCGGATCCGCTGGATCACGGTGGTCGGGCTCGCGGTCGGGGGCCTGACCCTGGCCGCCACCGCCTGGGTACTCCGCCGCACCGACGTCGGCCTCCAGATGCGGGCCGCCGCCGCCGACGTCCAGATGGCCCGGCTCCTCGGTGTGCCCGTACGGAGGGTGGTGGTGATGGCGTTCCTCGTGGCGGGACTGCTCGCCGGTGTCGTCACCCTGGTGCTCGCCGTCCAGCGTCCCCTCATCACGCCGACCTTCGGGTTCCAGGTGATGATCCCGGCCCTGGTGGGCGTGGTGGTGGGCGGCCTCGACCGCCTCGTCCCGGCCGCCCTCGGCGGGTTCGCCGTCGGCTTCGCCACCGTCATGCTCTCCAGCCTCCTCCCCGGAGCCCAACGGGTCTTCCTCAACACGGTGCTGTTCGTGCTGGTCATCACCATCCTGTTGGTCAAGCCCGACGGGCTGTTCGTGGGCAGACGGCGAGCGGTGGAACGGGTATGAGAAGACGGCTCGCCGTGTGGCATCTCCTCGGACCGTCCCTGCTGGTGGTCCTGGTCGCCGTCGTCGGAGCGGCGACACCGCCGACGATCCAGTTCCAGGTCCGTTCGGTGCTCGTCACCGCCGCCATCGTCGTCGCCCTCTACGCCTTCGTCGGGAACTCCGGGGTGATCTCGTTCGGTCACGTCAGCTTCGTGGCGGTGGGGGCCTTCGCCGCCGGGATCGCCAGCGCCCCCGCCGACGTCAAACCCTCCACCTTCCCCAAGATGCTCCCGTTCCTCGCCAACCTGGAGATCGGGAACGTCCAGTCGCTGCTGCTCGCCGCCGTCGTGGGGGCGATCTACGCCTTCTGGGTGGGGATCCCCCTCATGCGTCTCTCCGGCCTGTCGGCGGGCATCGCCACCTTCGCCGTCCTCATCATCACCCACAACGTCATCCGCAACTGGGAGGCGATCGGTCCGGGGGCGAAGACCCTCGCCCTCGTCCCCCCCACCACCGGGTTCCTGCAGGCGACCATCGGCCTCCTCGTCGTCATGGCCGTCACCTACGCCTACCAGCGCAGCCGGTGGGGGAGGCGCTTGCGCGCCACCCGGGAAGACCCTCTGGCGGCCCAGGCGTCGGGGATCGAAGTACACCGGGAGCGGCTCATCGCCTTCACCCTCTCGGGGGCCCTCGCCGGGTTCGCGGGAGGGTTGTTCGTTCATCTGTTGGGCAGCATCACCACCGAGCAGGTGTTCCTCGACCTCACCTTCGTCACCCTGGCGATGCTCGTCGTCGGCGGGATCGGGTCGATGTGGGGGGCGCTGGTGGGCGCCCTCTTCATCGCCGGGCTGAACGCCTTCCTCGTCGAGTTGGAGAAAGGGGTGGTGGTCGCCGGACGCGACTTCGACCTCCCGTCGGGTACCCGGCTGCTCACCCTCGGCGTGATCATGTTCGTCGTCCTCGTCACCCGCCCGTCCGGGCTGACGGGGGGACGGGAGCTGTCCTGGCCCTTCAGGAGGGGCCGTCGGGCCTGAGCCGGGTCACCGGGAGCGGCCGGGGAGACGGCCGACGCGGCGTCCCGCACCGAGGAG
>WFOA01000133.1 GCA_015488325.1 Acidimicrobiia bacterium
ACCTCACCCCCCACCCGCCGACAGGACACCCCATGAGCACCGCCAAGGACGGCAGGGGCCTCCGCGTTCGGAGGCCGGGCCAGAACGAGCCCACCCCGACGACGCTCGACCGCGTCGTCCGATGGGCCGTCGTGGTGCTGGGCGGGGTCGCCGCCGGCATGGTCGCCTGGACCGTGACGGTGCCCGGCTGGTTCCTCGTCGGGGTCCTCGTCGGGCTCGCCATCGGCGCCGTCTGGACCCGTTCGGCGGTGCTGCGCCTCGCCATCCACCTCCGCAAGAGCCCCCCGGCGGAATGGGAGGAAAGTCTTCCCGAATGGGCGGGGCCCCTCGGCCGCCTGCTGCGGACCGCCGCCGCCGAGGCGGTGGCCCGTCACGAGGCGCTCCGGGACGCCTTGGGCCGTGAACAACTCCGAGACGTCGAGCTCGACGTCATCGGGGAACAGGCCGAAGACCTTCGGCGACGTCTCGCCGAACGCCAAGACGATTTCGACTTCCTCGTCGCCGGCATCAAGACGGCCCTGTGGAACATGCGGCGGCGACCCGCGGCCGAGGTCGTCGACGAGCTCGAAACCCTCCTCGACCGCCTCCAGCGGGTGGCGAAAGCCCACGCCGCCCGGTTGGAACCTCCCACCCCGGTCCCCCTCGGTGACGTCGTCGTCGAGGCGGTGGCCCGTCTCGGGCTTCCCCGGGGCCGGGTAGTGGTCGGCGGCTCCCTCCCCGTCGTCGAGGCTCCCGGCCGTCTCCTCCTCGAACTCGTCCAAGGGATGATGCGGGCCGCCGTCGCCGGCGGCGATCCCCGGCCGGTGACGGTGAGCGGACAGATGGACCGCGGCGTCGCCGTCTTGGAGGTGGCGGACCACGGATCGTCGCCGCCACCGCCGGCGACGGACCTGCTCACCGACGATGCCCCCGGCTTTGACCGGCTGATGGCGCTACGCGCCGCCCGTCTGTTGGGTGGCGACCTCGTCTTGGAGACCCGGGACGGAGCGAACCTGCAGCGTGCGGTGATCCCGGTGCGCCACGGGGCGGAGGCGCCGCGGCTCACCGTCCGACCGGCAGGTGACGGCACATGAACCAGGGATGCACGACGACAGGGGTAGACGATGAGTGATACGGCCACCATCGACGAAGCCACCACCGAAGAGGCCACCGAATCCGCCGCCGAAGACACCGCGGCGGCCCCGGTCACCCACCGGCGGGTGCTGGGTGTGGGGCTGCCGGTGCCGGCCCGGAGGAGGCTCCTCGAGTACGACGAAGTGGAGCTGGTCGACGACGCCGCCGACTCCTTCGACGCTGCCGTCGTCTCTTCGCGGCTGCCTCCCGCCCGATGGGGGGTCGTCTCCGAGCTCGCCGCGGTCGCCCCTGTCGTCGTCCTCGTCCACCCCGGAGGGGAACAGACGGCGGTGGCCATGCTGGAAGCCGGAGCCCGGACGACCGTCGCCGAAGGCAACGAGAGCGCCATCATCCGGTTCCTCGACGACGGCGTCTGCGACGACCTGGTCGAAGGCTGGCGTGCGGCCCAGGAGGGCGGGGAGGATCTGCACTCCATGGTCGCCCCGTCGGGGTTGAAGAACGCCCGTGCCTTCGAACGGAGGCTCGCCGAGATCTCCGAGGAGGGACGCCTCCCCCGGCTCGGATTCGTCTCCCTCGGCGGTCTGGACCGGGGAGGGATCACCGCCGCCCAGTCGATCAGGCGCCGCCTCGGTTACCTCCTCGGTTCCCTCGTCGACGCCCGGGGGGGCGAGCTGTTCGACCTCGAAGACGACGGATTCGCCTTTCTCGTACCTCGTCTCGACCTGTCGTCGTCACGGAGGTTGGCGGCGGAGATCGTGGCGGCGGCTTCCCTGTTTCGGCCCGACGGCGACCCCCTCGACGTCGCCGTGGGCATGGCCGGACCCGAGACCGCGTCCGACATCGAGACGCTGCGGGCGCTCGCCTCGCGAGCGAAGGTCCGGGCGGCGGCGAGCGGTGTCGGTGTCGCCGACGCCGACGAGCTCGCCCACAGCTCGGCGACCGAACTGGAGCTCGCCGTCGTCCTCGCCGCCGCCGACGCCGTCGACGCCAAAGACCCGACCGGCGAGCACCACCGCCGCGTCGCCGAGCTGGCCGTCCGGATCGCCGAGGCGCTGGGCTTGGAGGCGGACGAGGTCGCCAAGGTCGGTCTGGCTGCCCGGGTCCACGACCTCGGCAAGCTGGGGTTCGGCGAGGCGGCCTTCGATTCGAGCCACGAAGAACACGAGCGCTGCGTCGCCGAGCACGCCGAGATCGGAGCGGCGATGGTCCGCCATGCCGCCGGGGAAGACGTGGCGGCGGCGATCCGTGGCCACCACGAACACTTCGACGGCACGGGAGGTCCCGACGGCCTCGAAGGTGGCGACATCCCCCTGGCGGCCCGGATCCTCGCCGTCGCCGACCGGTGGGACCGCGTCGCCGGGTCCGACGGTGCGGCGGCGGTGGCCGAGACGCTCGGCGAGGAGGCCGGTTCGGTGCTCGACCCGACGATCGTCGAGGTGGCGTCGGGGCTGGTGTGAGGCGAGTCGGTGGCGGAGGAGCTAGCGGTCGAAGATCTCGGTGACGCGGATCCCCAGCCGCCCGTCCACCACGACGATGTCGCCGCGGGCGGTCGGTGTCCCGTTGACGAGAAGATCAACGGGCTCGCCGACGGTCCGGGTGAGGTTCACGACGCTTCCCTCGTCGAGGGTCAACAGTTCACGGATCGGGAGCTTGGCGCGACCGATCTCCACCACCACGTCCAAGGGGACGTCGGCGAGGCGTCCGAAGCCCGTCTCGTCGTCGCTCGCGGGCTGTGGCTCGCCGGGATCCCACGCGACGGACAGCCGGACGTCCCCGGCGACGATCTCGAGACCGGAGGCTCGCGGCGGGATGTCGGTGTCGGGCACGACCTCGGAGACGGTCCGGGGCGTCGTGCCGTTGGCGGCGGCGAAGGCCTGTTCGACGGCGAGGGCGATGGAGCGGGCCACGTCGTCGGGTGAGGAGTCGGCGGCGAGCCCGGCGAGGCCGTCTGCGGGCAGCCACAGGGCGCCCGGACCCATCGTGGTGTTCGGGGCGAGCGCCACCATCACGGCGTCGTCGGTGGCGGGGGCGGCCTCCGGGTCGGGCCGGACCTCGACGGGGACGCCGAGGACGCCGGTCATCTGGTCGGCGGCGGCGGTGAGCACGGTGGTGTCGGTGGTCATCTCCACGCTCCGATTCGAGCCGCCAGGTTCGGTCCGCAACGGCCGAGCTCGGCGGCGATGAGGGGTGTTCCTTCCACGGACATGAGGAATGCCTCGTCGGCTCGGTGGTCGAGCCCGATGACATCGCCGGGGGCGAGATCCCACAGGTCCGATGCTTTCAGGGCGGTCGGCCGCGTGTGCAGGACCACTTCGACGGGGGCCTCGGCCAGGATGGCCTGCATGTCGTCGGTGGCGTCGCGTTCGGCCCGGGTCTCGCTCCATTTTGCGGCGCGGATCGCCTCGTCGATCGGCTCCAGGACCGCCATCGGGTAGCCCACGCCGACCAGGCCGCGGGCCGTCGCCGCGTTCGATTCGATCAGCACGGAGAAGGTGAAGGTGAGGACCGTCTCGGTGGGCGGCGCGGCGTTGGCGAAGAGCGGGTTCAGTTCGGTCCCGATCCGTCGGGGTTCCACGTCGACCACCCCGGCGAAGGTCTCGGCGAGGGCGGCGATCGGATGATCGACCACGGTGGCCAACAGGCTCTCCTCCAGGGGGGTCGGCCGGCGGGGCGCCACCGGCCGGCCGGGCCCGCCGAGCATCCGGTCGACGAGGATGAGGCCGAGCTGGGGGCTCAGCTCCAACACGACGCTCCCGGGCAGCGGATCGAGGGCCACCAGGGTGATCAGGTTGGGGTTGGGCATCGAGCGGACGTAGGCGTCGTAGGAGACCTGTTCGGCACCGATCACGTCGACGGTCACCGGGACCTTGAGGAGGCGGGTGAGGGCATCGGCGGTGATCCTGGCGAAGGTGTCGTGGAGCTCCAGCATCTCACGGATGAACCCGGGCGGGATCTTGTGGGGCGCCCGGAAATCGAAGCGGGTGATGGGTGTGGCCTCGGTACCTTCCACCGCGGTCGTCCCTCCGTAGGTCGGCGATGTTCCTGTCGGCGGCACTTCGCAGCGCTGAAGGGATGCCGTCTGTGGGCTCAGGAGCGGTCCATGAGGCGGCGGAGGCGGGCGGTCAGCTCGGCGGGAGAGAACGGTTTCAGGATGTAGTCGTCGGCTCCCAGGTCGAATCCTCGTACCACGTCCCGCTCGGAACCCATCGCCGTCAGCATGACGACGGGCAGGTAGGTGGCAGAAGGGTTCGCCCGGAGGCGGGCGAGCACCTCGAACCCGTCGAGGCCGGGCATCTGCACGTCGAGGATGGCGACGGCGAAGTCGCCTTCGGAGCCCGCCTGCAAAGCTCCCAGGCCTTCGGTGTAGTGCTCGACTTCGAAACCCTCCCGTTCCAGCCGGTGGATGATGAGGGCGGCCGTCAGCGTGTCGTCCTCCGCCAGCAAGACCCGGGCCCGACCCGACCGGCGATGACCGGTGAGGACACGGTCACCGCCGGCCCGGTGGGCGCGGTCGGCGAGGGAGGAGGCCCGGGCGTAGGCGTCGGCCAGACCCGAGGCACCGTCGGTGGTGACGACCCCGGCGGAGAAGGTGACCAGGGCGCCTTTGCGGCCCGGACGGTTCCGTTCCCGGATCCGGACGGTGTCGATGAGGTGGGCGAGCTCGTCTTCGGAGAGGGCGGCGACGACGATCAGCTCCCCCGGTGACCAGCGGGCCGCCACCGCGTCTTCCGGCAGGGTCTCCTCCAAGGCCTGGAGCATGCTGATGAAGTCGTCCTCGGAGACGGCTGCACCGTCGCTGCCGGGACGGTGGACTTCGGGGGACATCGAGGCGACGGCGACGAACTCGTGTTCCTCCAGCAGGCGGTGGAACGCCGACAACACCACTTCGCGGGCGGTGGCGGCGGCGCCGTGTACGGCGCCGCTCGTCTGCCAGCGGCGTCGGCTGAGGGCGGCCCCGACCATGGCTGCCAGGGCGTCGACGTCGAAGGGTTTCTGGATGAACGAGTCGGCTCCCAGGGCGAGGCATTCGGTCCGGGCGACGAGGCTCGAGCTTCCCGACATCACGAAGATGGGGATGCCGGCGGTCTCGGGTCGGGAACGGAGCTCGCCGAGGAGGGTGCGGCCGTCGGCGTCGGGCAGGAACAGGTCCAAGAGGATCAGCTCGACTCGGCCCGACGAGAGGGCCTGTTCGGCCTCTTCGATGGTCCGGGCGATCCGCACCTCCCGGTTGGCTCCCGCCAGCTTGTGTTCGAGCAGGCGGGTGAGGAGGGGGTCGTCGTCGATCACCAAGACGACGGCTCTGGGCGGGTTGGTGGCCGTGCGGGTGAGCACCGAGAGCAGGGCGTTCACCCGTTCGGGCATCTCGGAGGGGCCGGCCTGCTCCACCGCGCCGGCGAGGACCGAGATCTCGGGGAACCCGAAGCTCGAACCTGCCCCTTTGAGGGCATGGCCCAGCCTCCGCAGCGATTCCAACGCGTCGGCGTCGCCCTGTTCGAGGGCGGAGAGGGCGACCTCGAGAGCGGTGATCCGCTCGTTGAGGGCCTCGCGGAAGAAGGCCTGGAGTTCGCTCATCGGAGTGTCGAATTCATCGTCGGCACCACGGGCCTCCACTGGAGCGATTTTCGCCCATCGCCCGATCCGCCGTCGGCCTGTCCGGCGGGTCGCGTCGCCCCGACCGATCAGGCCCGGGCCGCCACGACACGCTCCAGGAGGTAGCCGCCGAGACGCTCCAAGACGGCTTTGGCGTCGCCGGCGGGGAGGGGCTCCAGGGCCTGGCGGGCCCGGGCGAGACGTTCCACCCCGGCGTCGAGGGCGCGGTCCACGTACCCGCCGGCCGTCACCAACTCCACCGCCCGCTGGATCGACTCTTCGGGATAGGGGCGGGGTCCGGCGAGGAGCGACCGCAGCTCGTCACCTTCCGGTCCGGCGGCGGCGAGGAGCACCGGCATCGTGAAGGTTCCCTCTCGGATGTCGGAGGCGGCGGGTTTGCCGAGTACGTCGTCGGTGGCCACCAGGTCGAGGGCGTCGTCGGCGATCTGGAACACCATGCCGACCTCCCACGCCCAGGTCGACAGGGCCTCCACGGTGGCGTCGTCGGCGTCCGCCGCCATCGCGCCGAGACGCGCCGACGTGCGGATGAGGCTGGCGGTCTTCCCTCCGATCACCGCCTCGTAGTCGGCGATGGAGTGGTCGAGGTCGTCCACCAGGCCGAGCTCCCGGGTCTGGCCTTCGACCAGCTCGGCGTAGGTGGTTGCGAGGAGACGGACCGACTCCTGGCTGAGATGGGTCGCCGCCACCTCGGAGGCTTTCGCCATCAGGAAATCCCCGGCGAGGATGGCGACCGTGTTCGACCAGTTGGCGTTCACCGACGCGGCGCCCCGACGGGTGTCGGCTTCGTCGATCACGTCGTCGTGGTAGAGGCTGCCGAGGTGGATCAGCTCGACGGCCACACCGGCTTCGATGGGGCGGCTGTCGGAGGCCGGGCCGAACTCGGCGGCGAGGAGGGCGAGGAGGGGTCGGAACCGTTTCCCCCCGGCCGTCAACAGGTGCTGGGCGATGCGGGTCAGGTCGCCGTGGGCGGACGTGGATGCCTCGAACAGTCGAGCTTCGAGGCGTGCCATCCGTTCCCAGATCCGGGGGAGGGGTACGAGGCTCCTGAGATCGTCCACGCGCCGGGATGGTACCGGGTCGCCGTCGTTGCCCCCATTCCGAAAGTCGGCGAGCATCCGTGCCGATGGGAACAGTGCGCAGCTCGTCCCCGGTTGCGCTCCGAGTTGAAGTCGGGTCGGGGGTATACTCCCCTCACCCGGCCAGGGACCACGCGAGGAGGAACCTGCGTTGTTTGAACGCTTCACGGATCGGGCCCGGCGAGTCGTCGTTCTCGCCCAGGAAGAAGCCCGGCTCCTCAACCACAACTACATCGGGACCGAGCACATCTTGCTCGGCCTGCTCAACGAGGGCGAAGGGATCGCCGCCAAGGCGCTGGAGAGCCTCGGCATCAACCTGAGCTCCGTGCGGGAGCAGGTCGTCGAGATCATCGGTCAGGGCCAGCAGGCGCCGACCGGCCACATCCCGTTCACGCCGAGGGCCAAGAAGGTCCTCGAGCTGTCCCTGCGCGAAGCGCTGCAGCTCGGACACAACTACATCGGGACCGAGCACATCCTCCTCGGCCTCATCCGCGAAGGCGAAGGCGTGGCGGCCCAGGTGCTGCAGAAGCTCGGCGCCGAGCTCCAGAAGGTCCGCCAGACCGTCATCCAGCTCCTGTCGGGTCCCCAGGCCGGCCAGGAGCAGCCCCCCGGCACTCCGGCCGGCGGTTCGGGCCGAGAGGCTGCACCGTCTGGTTCTACGGTGCTGGACCAGTTCGGGCGGAACCTCACCCAGGCAGCACGGGAAGGCAAGCTCGACCCGGTGATCGGGCGGGTCCGGGAGATCGAACGGGTGATGCAGATCCTGTCCCGCCGGACCAAGAACAACCCGGTGCTGATCGGCGAGCCCGGGGTGGGCAAGACCGCCATCGTCGAAGGTCTCGCCCAGCGGATCGTCGCCGGCGAGGTCCCCGAGACCCTCGAAGGCAAACAGCTCTACACCCTCGACCTGGGCGCCCTGGTCGCCGGTTCCCGCTACCGGGGCGACTTCGAGGAGCGCCTGAAGAAGGTGTTGAAGGAGATCAAGACCCGGGGCGACATCATCATCTTCATCGACGAGATCCACACCCTCGTCGGCGCCGGCGCCGCCGAGGGGGCGATCGACGCCGCTTCCATCCTCAAGCCGATGCTCGCCCGCGGCGAGTTGCAGACGATCGGCGCGACCACCTTGGAGGAGTACCGCAAGTACCTGGAGAAGGATTCGGCGCTGGAGCGGAGGTTCCAGCCCGTCCAGGTGGACGAGCCGTCGGTGGCCGACACCATCCAGATCCTCCAGGGTCTCAAAGACCGCTACGAGGCCCACCATTCGGTGCGGTTCACCGACCAGGCGATCGTGACCGCGGCCAACCTCGCCGACCGCTACCTCTCCGACCGGTTCCTGCCGGACAAGGCGATCGACCTCATCGACGAGGCCGGCAGCCGGATGCGGATCAACCGTTCCAGCTCGAACCCGGAGTTCGCCGAGATCGACGAGAAGCTCTCCGAGATCCGCCGGGAGAAACAGGACGCCATCCGCGCCCAGCAGTTCGAACGCGCCGCCCAGCTCCGCGACCAGGAGCGGACCCTCGTGGGTCGCCGGGTCGACGTGGAACAGCGCCTCCGGGCCGAAGGGGTGGAGACCGGATGGGTGATCGACGAGGAGGAGATCGCCGAAGTCCTCGCCCAGTGGACGGGGATCCCCGTGCATCGCCTCACCGAAGAGGAGACGGCCCGGCTCGTGCACATGGAGGACGAGCTCCACCAGCGGATCGTCGGCCAGCACGACGCCATCGTCGCCGTCAGTCGGGCGATCCGCCGGACCCGGGCAGGTCTGAAAGACCCGAAACGGCCGGCGGGGTCGTTCATCTTCCTCGGGCCGTCCGGGGTGGGCAAGACCGAGACGGCCAAGGCGCTCGCCGAGTTCCTGTTCGGAGACGAGAACGCCCTCATCCAGCTCGACATGTCCGAGTACATGGAGAAGCACACGGTGAGCCGGCTGGTGGGTTCGCCTCCCGGCTACGTCGGATACGACGAAGGCGGCCAGCTCACCGAGGCCGTGCGCCGCAAACCCTTCTCCGTGGTGCTGTTCGACGAGATCGAGAAGGCCCACCCGGATGTGTTCAACACCCTGCTCCAGATCCTGGAGGAGGGCCGGCTCACCGACGCCCAGGGCCGGTCGGTGGACTTCAAGAACACCGTCATCATCATGACCTCCAACCTGGGCACCCGGGACCTGCGGAAGAAGACCATCGGGTTCCAGGCCGAGGACGAACAGGTCACCTACGACAAGATGCGCGAGAAGGTGATGGAGGAGCTGAAGCGGTACTTCCGGCCCGAGTTCCTCAACCGGATCGACGAGATCATCGTCTTCCACGAGCTCTCCCTCGACGAGGTGAAAGAGATCGTCGACCTGATGATGAAACGGGTGCGGGACCAGCTCTCCTCCCAGGGCCTCGACCTGGTCCTCACCGAAGACGCCAAGGCCTTCCTCGGCAAGAAGGGCTACGACCCCGAGCTCGGAGCCCGGCCGCTGCGGCGGGCCATCCAGCGTCTGCTGGAGGATCCGCTGTCCGAGAAGGTGCTCCTCGGCGAGTTCAAGGCCGGGTCGACGGTCGTCGTCGACGTTGACACCGAGAACGAGGAACTCACCTTCGAGATGATCGAAGCTCCGCACCGTCCACCGATCGAGATGGCGGGCCAGGAGGGCTGACGGACCCGCAGGTGCGGCGCCGTCGTGCGCATCGGCTCGCGGAATCCGCCAGATCGTGCACACAGCGGTGCGGTGGTGGCCGAGGGTCGGAGGATCAGCGACCGTCAGTAGGCGAGGGTGACCGTGCGGTGGTGTTCGCCCAGGTGCCCGGCGTCCGGTCCGAGGACCGCCCGGCTCCACAACGCGTAGTCGAGGGCCGGACCGGTCACCGGGTTGCCGCGGGCGTCGAGGGCTCGCCGGAGGGCCTCGCCTGCGTAGACCGTCGCCCAGCGGATGGCCCACTCCTGGTCCGAGTCGGCAGGGATCAACGCTCGGCGGTCGACGGCCGCGGCCAGCTCGGGGCTGTAGACCAGCACCCCTTCGTGCCGTAACACGACGGGGAGCATGTAGTCGGGATACACCGGGAACTCCTCCATCCCGGTCACGGGCACCGGAGATCGAGCGGCGGCGACCGCTACCGCCAGATGGGCGAGCTTCCAGAACCTGAGGACACCGAAGGGGGTCTCGGCCTCGTCCCGGTAACCGGGGATCGTCTCGACGAGGAGGCGCACCACGTCCGGTCCCCGGAACCCTGCCTGCTCGAAGATGGCACGGGCGTGGCCGCCCCAGTGGTCGGCGAGGGCCGCCACCACCCGGCGGAGCCGCGCTCCCCGCTCGGGGACGAGCTGGAGGACGCCGTCGCCGGCGAAGAACCTCCGCGCCGCGGCGTCGTCCATGCGGGAGAGGGGGCCCAGGTCGAGGCCGCCGTCGGCGGGGTGGAGGCCCCGGGCGAAACACGCCCAGACCGCCGGGGCGTCGACCAGGTGTTCGCCCTCCCAGGTGACACCCCACATCTCCTCGCCGTCGGGTGGCCACAGGCACGCCACCACCGAGGTGGCGACGACGGCGAAGTCCAGCCAGGCGTCGCCGGTCCAGGAGGGCAGACCGGGATAGTCGAAGGCGGGTTGGGGGAACGGTCGTGTGGCCCAGGCGTCGGCGAGACGGTCGACGGCGTCGGCGTCGACGGTCACCCCCCACGCCGGGGGCGGTGGCTCGTGGCGGAGGTCGACGATGCGCATGGGACGACAGTATGGCGTCCGGTGTGGTGGTGTCGGCGGATAGGACCCAACCCCCAGAGGTGGCTAATGTTCGGGGACCGAGGCCGGACGGCCTCAACTACTCACCTTGGGAGGAAGTCTTGAGGAGATTCACGAAACTGTTCGCGTTGGTATCGGTGCTGGCCCTCGTCGCTGCCGCCTGTGGCGGCGGTGGCGGAGGGGAGACGACCACCACCGCCGGGGAGGCGCCCGCGCCCGAGACGACGGCCGCCGCTCCGGAGACGACGACCACCACCGCCGCTCCCGAGACCGCTCCGCCGGAGGAGGCAGTCAAGGTCGGCATGGTGTTCGACATCGGCGGTCGTGGAGACCAGTCGTTCAACGACGCCGCCGCCGCCGGACTGGACCGTGCCGTAGCCGACTTCGGTGTCGAGCCGATCGAGCTCGAACCGTCGGCAGGCGGCGAGAACCGGGAGGAGCTGCTCCGGCTGCTCTCCGAGCAGGGCGTTCCCCTCATCTTCGCCGTCGGGTTCCTTTTCACCGACTCGGTGGCCGCCGCCGCCGCCGACTTCCCCGACACGAAGTACGGGCTGATCGACAGCGTCGTCGACTCGCCCAACGTGGCGTCCCTCGTCTTCGCCGAAGAGCAGGGTTCGTTCCTCGTCGGCGCCGCCGCCGCCCTCAAGTCCCAGACCGGGAAGGTCGGCTTCATCGGTGGCGTCGAGATCGACCTGATCAAGAAGTTCCAGGCGGGCTTCGAGGCGGGGGTCAAGGCCGTCAACCCCGACGCCGAGATCATCGTCCAGTACGTGAGCCAGCCGCCCGACTTCAGCGGGTTCAACGACCCGGCCCGGGGTCGTGAGATCGGCACCGCCATGTACGAGCAGGGCGCCGACGTCGTCTACCACGCCGCCGGCGGCACCGGCGGGGGCCTCTTCGAGGCCGCCAAGGAGTACTCCGAGGCCAACAACACCAAGGTGTGGGCCATCGGCGTCGACTCCGACCAGTACAACCAGGTGGACGACGCCCTCAAGCCGTACATCCTGACCTCGATGCTCAAACGGGTGGACGTCGCCGTGTACAACACGATCGAGGCGTTCGTGAACGGTGAGTTCAGCGGCGGGGTCGTGGTCTTCGACCTGTCGGTGGACGGTGTCGGCTTCTCGACGAGCGGAGGCTTCGTCGACGACATCGCCGACCAGCTCAACGACTTCAAGGCGAAGATCATCAGCGGCGAGATCGTCGTTCCGACGGCGCCGGAAGCCTGATCGTCCCCGATTCGACGGTGAGCGGGCCCGAGGCATTAGCCTCGGGCCCGCTGTCATGGAGGCTACGACGGGTACACGAGAGGCGGTCATCCCCGCGGTCGAGCTGGTGGCGATCACCAAGCGTTTTCCCGGCGTGATCGCCAACCAGGACGTCCACCTCCGGGTCATGCCGGGGGAGGTGCACGCGGTCGTCGGTGAGAATGGCGCGGGCAAGTCGACGCTGATGAAGATCCTGTACGGGATGCAGCAGCCCGACGAGGGCTCGATCCTGGTAGGAGGCCAGGAGCGGCGCTTCCGTTCGCCGAAGGACGCCATCGACGTCGGCATCGGGATGGTCCACCAGCATTTCATGCTGGCCGACAACCTGACCGTGCTGGAGAACGTGGTGTTGGGGTCCGAACCGGCGAAGGGGATCGCCCTCGACTTCGTCTCCGCCCGCTCCGACATCGTCGAGTTGGGTGACCGGTACGGGCTGGCCGTCGACCCCGACGTCCTCGTCGAGGAGCTGGCAGTCGGCGAGCGCCAACGTGTCGAGATCCTGAAGGTCCTCTACCGGGGTGCGCAGATCCTCATTCTCGACGAGCCGACGGCGGTGCTGGTGCCCCAAGAGGTCGAGGAGCTGTTCGAGAACCTGCGGGGCCTCAAGGACGAAGGGGTGACGATCATCTTCATCTCCCACAAGCTGGACGAGGTGTTGGCCATCGCCGATCGAATCACGGTGATGCGAGGAGGCAGGACGGTGGCGACCGTCGCCCCCGAGGAGGTGGACGCCCACCGGCTCGCCGAGCTGATGGTGGGCAGTGAGCTCCCGACCCCGGAGATCCGGGAGTCGACGGTCACCGACGTGGTCGAGCTGGACGTGCAGGGCCTCACGGTGACCAACGACGAAGGGCGGACGGTCCTCGAGGACGTGTCGTTCGTGATCCACCGCGGCGAGGTCGTCGGGATCGCCGGGGTGGAAGGCAACGGTCAGCGGGAGCTCGTCGACGCGCTCGTCGGGATCGTCCGGGTGTCGGACGGTCGGGTGCTGGTCGGCGGCGAGGACGTCACGAACCGTCCGACGGCTCAGATCCGCCAGCTCGGGGTGGGCCTCATCCCCGAGGACCGGCACCGTCAAGGGCTCCTCCTGCCGAGTCCCCTCTGGGAGAACGCCATGTTGGGACACCAGTTCGGTCCGCCGTTCATGAGCGGACCCTGGATCGACCGCGGCGGCGCCCGGTCACGGACCCGTGAGATCATCGACCGTTTCGGGGTGAAAGCCCCCGGTCCCGACGTCCCGGCGGTGGCGCTTTCGGGCGGCAACCAGCAGAAGCTGGTCGTCGGGCGGGAGATGATCGCCCAGCCCCAGGTCCTCATCGCGGCCCAGCCGACCCGCGGCATCGACGTCGGCGCCCAGGCGGCCGTCTGGGAGCAGCTCCGCCAGGCCCGGGCTGCGGGGATGGCGATCCTGCTCATCAGCGCCGACCTGGAGGAGCTGATCGGGCTTTCGGACACCCTCAAGGTGATCCTGCGCGGTCGCCTGGTGGCGACCCTCGACCCCCGTTCGGTCACGCCCGAGGAGCTGGGCGGCTACATGACCGGAGTCCGCTCCCAGGAGGCGACCGCATGAGGTGGAGAACGGCTGCACTCCGGGCGTTGGCGCCGATCACGGCAGTGGTGTTCGCCCTCCTCGTCGCCTCGGTCGCGCTGGTCCTCGTAGACCGGAGCCCGATCACCGCCTTCGTCGAGATGGCCAAGTTCGCGGCGACCCTCAAGTCGTTCATCTCGATCATGAACCGGGCGTACCCGCTCTACATCTCGGCGATCGCCGTCGCCATCGGCTTCAAGATGGGCCTGTTCAACATCGGCGTGGAAGGCCAGTACCTCTTCGCGTCGCTGCTGGCGGCGTGGGTGGCCGCCTCGATCGCGCTGCCCGCGCCCCTCCACGTCCTCGTCGTCCTCCTCGTCGCCGTCGTCGTCGGCTCTGCCTGGTCGGGGATCGCCGGGGTGTTGAAGGTGACCCGTGGCGTCCACGAGGTGATCTCGACGATCATGCTGAACTTCATTGCCTTCGGACTGGTGTCCTGGCTCCTCGCCAACTTCCTCCGTCAGGAGAACGAGCCGGGCGACCTGATCATCAAGACGGCGGAGATCCCCGCCTCCGGTCGGTTCCCGTCCCTCAACCCCCTCCTCGCTGCCATCGGGTTGGAACCGCCCCGAGGCTCGGTGTGGCAGGGGTTCCTGGTGGTGGCGATTCTCCTGGGCATCGGGTACTACTTCCTGGTCTGGCGGACCCGGTTCGGATACGAGCTGCGGGCGTCGGGGATCAACCCTGGTGCCGCCCGGGCGGCGGGGGTCGACCCCGACGCGATGGTCATCAAGACGATGCTGCTGTCCGGCGCGTTCGCCGGGCTCGTCGCCATCGGCCCGCTCCTCGGCTTCTTCAACCGCTACACCCTCGACTTTCCCCGCCAGCTCGGGTTCATCGGCATCGGGATCGCCCTCCTGGGGCGCAACCACCCGCTGGGCATGTTCCTCGGGGCCGTGTTGTGGGGTTTCATGGACCGCTCCGCTCAGATCCTCGACCTGAACGACATCCCCCGGGAGATCGTCCAGATCATGCAGGGTGTCATCGTGTTGGCCGTCGTCATCGCCTACGAGGTCGTGACCCGGTTCGTCGAGCGCGAGCAGGTGAAGGCGGCGGCGGCGGCCACGGCCACCGAGGCGACGGAAGCGGAGGTGGGGGAGGTGTCGGCGTGACGGGCACCGTCGGGCTGTCCCAGGCCGCCACCGAGGCCGCCGCCTCCCGTCGGCGGCGCCTCGTCCGTTCCTTGTGGATGGGACTCGGGGCGTTGCTGTTGCTCAGCGTCGTCGAGTCGGTCACCGGGATCAGCGAACTGACGTCGAGCGGAACCTTCGGCGCCGCGCTTCGGCTCACCATCCCGATCATGCTCGCCGGGCTCGGCGCCATTTACTCCGAACGGGCTGGGATCGTCAACATCGGTCTCGAAGGCATGATGATCATGGGGACCTGGTTCGGCGCCTGGGCCGGGTGGGCATACGGGCCCTGGTGGGGTGTGGTGGCCGGTCTCGTCGGCGGTGCCATCGGTGGTCTCATCCACGCCATCGGGACGGTCAGCTTCGGGATCGACCACATCGTCTCCGGGGTGGCGATCAACCTGCTGGCCGCCGGCGGGATGCGTTTCCTCTCGGTCGTCGCCTTCCCGCCCGGTTCGGGTGGGGGTGCCACCCAGTCGCCTCGGGTGGACGGCTCCATCGGCGTCTTCAACTTGCCGTTCGTGGCGGGCGGTGAACTGTTCGGATGGCGGAGTCCCGACGTGTTCGGCTGGTTGGAAGCCAAAGGCTGGTTCCTCGTCTCGGATCTCGGGGCGTTCCTCAAAGGTCTGACCGGCAACATCTCCTGGCTCACGCTCCTCGGCCTGGCTCTCGTGCCCGTCACCTACTACGTCCTCTGGCGGACGCCGTGGGGTCTGCGGCTCCGCTCCTGTGGGGAGGCTCCGGTGGCGGCCGAGTCCCTCGGCGTGCCCGTCTACCGCATGAAGTACTACGGGGTGGTGATCTCTGGGGCGCTCGCCGGTCTCGGCGGCGCGTTCCTCGTCCTCGTCCAGGCCAGCATCTACCGTGAAGGCCAGACCGCAGGGCGGGGCTTCATCGGCCTGGCCACCCTCATCTTCGGCAACTGGCGTCCGTCGGGGGTGCTGGCAGGCGGCGCCCTGTTCGGGTTCGCCGACGCCCTCCGGCTCCGACAGGGTGAAGCAGTGCATGCGCTGTTGCTGTTCGTGGCGATCGGCCTGGCGGTCTTCATGGTGCGGGCGGGTATGCGGCGAGCATGGCGCACGGTGGCCGTGCTGGGGGTCGTCGCCGCGGTGTCCCTCGTCTGGTACTTCAACACCACCACCATCCCCAACGAGTTCATCTCCTTCACACCCCATCTCACGACGTTGCTGGTGCTGTCCCTCGCCACCCAGCGTCTGCGGATGCCGGCGGCCGACGGGATGCGATACCGCAAAGGGGAGGCCACCTGACGGTGTCGTTCGACCCGTACGATCCCGAGTTCCTCCGGGATCCCTATCCGACCTACCGGAGGCTGCGGGCGGCTCCACCGTTCTTCGACGAGGCGTGGGGCCTCACCTTCTTCTCCCGCTACGACGACGTCACCGGCATCCTGCGTGACCGCCGGTTCGGACGCGACGTGCGTCATGCCGTTCCACGCGAGGAGGTGGATCCCGACGTCTACGAGAGGATCTACCCGTCTCGGTATCCCACCTGGACCCGCCTGATCCGCGACTCGTTCATCGATCTGGAGCCGCCCCGCCACACCCGGATCCGGCGCCTCGTGCAGTGGGCGTTCTCCCGTCGGGCGTCGGAGAGCTACCGGGCGAGGATGCAGGAGACGGCGGACCGGCTGTTGGACCGGGCGTTGGAGGAGGGAAGGATGGAGGCGATCTCGGACTTCGCCACCCCGATCCCCCTCACGATGATCGCCGAGCTGTTGGGGATCCCCGGCGGTGACCAGCCGCGGTTGGTCGCCTGGTCCCACGCCATCGTCCGACTCTTCGACCAGGGCTGCACGGAGGCCGAGGCGGAGGAGGCAGAACGGGCCACCCGGGAGTTCGCCGAGTACGTCGCCGATCTCCTCGCCGAGCGCCGTGCCCGACCGGGAGACGATCTCGTCAGCTCGCTGGTGGCGGCCGAGTTGGATGGAGACCGGCTCTCCGAAGACGAGCTCGTGGCGACCTGCATCCTCACCCTCAACGCCGGCCACGAGGCCACGGTGCAGGCGATCGGGAACGGCATCCTGGCCCTGGCCCGTGATCCGGAGGCGTTCCGGTGGTTGCGGTCCCATCCTGAGGCGTTGGGAACGGCGGTGGAGGAGCTGCTCCGCTTCGACACCCCGCTGCAGATGTTCGAACGCTGGGTGCTGGAGGACCTCGAATGGGAGGGCACACCGCTGCGGCGGGGGACCAAGGTCGGTCTGCTGTTCGGTTCGGCCAACCGGGACGAACGGCGTTTCGTCGACCCCGACCGACTCGACCTGTCACGAGCCGACAACCCCCACGTCTCCTTCGGCGGTGGGATCCACTTCTGTGTGGGCGCACCCCTCGCCCGGGTGGAGATGGAGGTCGCCTTCGGCACCCTCGCCCGGCGGGTCGCCCGGATCGAAGGCCCGGACGTCGAGCCCGAACGTGTACCCAGCCTCGTGTTCCGTGGGGTCAGGGCCCTGCCGGTGGAGCTCGTCGCCGCCTGACGCTCAGCCGCCGTCGCCGGTGGTGTCGCCGCCTCCGGTGGTGGGCGTCGACAGGTTCCCGACGGGTCGACCCAAGACGGTGATCCCTTCGATGGCGAGTTCGCTGTACACCTTGTCGTTGCGGACCTCCGCCGGGTAGGCCTCTTTCACCGTGATGGTGAGCTGCACCGCCCTCATCGATGCGTAGGGGACGTTCTGGCTCCCCGGCGCGTCCTCCAGGGTGATGGGGATCGCCACTTCGCCTTTGGCCTGGGCGAGGATGCTCTTCGCCCGGTAGTTCTGGTAGAAGCGGTCGCTCTCTTCGATGTTCTCCCAGATCAGGCCGCGGATCACCATCGGCTCGTTGAAGATCAACGTGATCGTCACTTCGTCGTCGGGGCCCAGCTTCTCCCAGTTGACCTGCCATTCCCCTTCCCGGCCGTTGACCAGGTTGTCGCAGCGGAAACTCGCCAGTCCGGGAGGCGAGCATTCGACGCTGAGCACGTCGATCGGGCGGGGAGGCACCGTGGTGGTCGTGGAGGTCTCTTCGGCGGCGAGGGTCGTCGAAGTGGCCGGGGTTTCGTCTCCCGAGAAGAGGTTGAACATCAGCGCGACGAGGGCGACACCGAGGATGAGCGCCGAGATCGCCATCAGGGCCCGGACCCCGGCCGTCGCCTGGACGGCCGGGCGGGGCGCCACCGGCAGCGTCCCCTGGGAGAGCCTGGCCCCGCACTCTTCACAGTGGCGGTTCGTCGAAGGGTTCGCCGAACCGCACGACGGGCAGATCACCTCCTGGCGGGGGACGACGACGCGGGGGTCTTCCGGCCAGCCTTCTTCGGGAGGGGGACCTTCGCCGAGGGTGAACTCTTCGAATTCGCCTTCGGTCGGGTCGGGGACGGGGTCCGACAGCGGGTCGATCCAGCTCCCGCAGGACGGGCAGAAGTCTTCGTCGACGACGGTGGTGCCGCAGTTGTCGCAGATGTGTCGGGGCAACGGACCTCCTCGGACGGGGGGTATTGTGCCACGACCGTGCTTCTGTGGGCGATCAGACCGACGGAGCAGTGGTCGGCGGGTTCGATCCTGGCCGGCGTGCTCCTCCTCGTCGCGATCGGGTTGGCGGTCGCCGTCGCCGTCCGGCGTGACCGGGACCGACGGTGACGATTCTGTCGGCACCGGCCGATACGATCCGGCCATGACCTACCTCTGCGCCTCGTGTGGTCACCGGTCTCCCCGGTGGATGGGGTTCTGTCCTGGCTGCGGCTCCCCGGAGCCCCTGGTCGAGTCGGCCGCTTCTCGGACCGTGGCGGGACCGGTGCCCGAGGCGGTGCCGGTGAGCCGCCTCCACGAAGACCCCGTCGAGCGCCTCGAGACGGGGATCGGCGAGCTCGACCGGGTCCTCGGTGGGGGGATCGTCCCCGGATCGGTCGTTCTGGTGGGTGGCGAACCGGGGGTGGGCAAGTCGACGTTGCTCCTGCAGTTGTCGGGCGCGATGGCGGCCGCCGGGCGACGGGTGCTCGTGGTGACCGCCGAGGAGTCGGCGGCGCAGGTGGGGATGCGGGCGGCTCGCCTCGGGGTGGATCGGGACGAGGTGCTGTTGCTGGCGGAAGACGACGTCGAGCGTGCCCTCGCCTCCGCCGAAGCCGCCAAACCCGACCTGGTGGTGATCGACTCGATCCAGGCGGTGGCCTCCCCCGACGTGTCCTCGGCTCCAGGGAGCGTCTCCCAGGTGCGCGAGACCGCCGCCCGTCTCGTCCGTTTCGCCAAAGGCCGGGGGATCGCCGTCGTCATCATCGGTCATGTGACGAAGGACGGGGGCTTGGCCGGTCCGAAACTCTTGGAGCATCTGGTGGACGTGGTGATGTACCTGGAGGGCGACGCCGACCGGGGCTTTCGGGCGCTTCGGAGCTTGAAGAACCGGTTCGGAGCCACCCACGTGGTGGCGCTCTTCGACATGCGGTCCGATGGCCTGGTGGAGGTGGAGGATCCGTCGGCGGCCTTCCTGTCGGACTGGCAGTCCACGGTCCCGGGCACCGTGGTCTTTCCGGCGGTGGAGGGACGACGGTCCGTGTTGGTGGAGATCCAGGCGTTGGTGGCGCCGACGAGGGTCAGCCCGCCGCGACGCTCTGTGCGGGGTGTGGAGGCGGCACGGGTTCACCAGCTCCTGGCGGTGATCGACCGTCACGCCCGACTCCCGACCTTCGACCATGAGGTGTTCGTCAACGTCGTCGGCGGATGGCGGCTGGTGGAGCCGGCATGCGACCTTCCGGTCCTGTTGGCGGTGGCGTCGTCGCTCCTCGACGTTCCGCTGGGGTCGACTGCCGCCTGGGGCGAGGTGGGCCTGGCCGGTGAGGTCCGGCCGGTCCCCTTCGCTGCTCGTCGCCGGGAAGAGGCGACCCGGTTGGGGGTGGAGCGGATCGTCGCACCCGGCGACGGGCGAACCCTGCGGGTGGGTGACGTCCTCGCCCTGGCCGGTCTCACCGGATGATCGACCCTTCCCGGGCCCAAACCTGATACCCTCTGGCGCCGTGGCGGCGACCAACCGGACGATGCTCGAACTGCTCAGTCGCCTGGCTCCGGGGACGCCGTTGCGCCAGGGCATCGAGCGGATCCTCCAGCAGAGCAAGGGCGCGTTGATCGTGCTGGGAAGCGGTCCGGAAGTGGAGGAGATCTCCAGCGGAGGGTTCCGGTTGGAGCATTCGCCGTTCACCCCGGCCCGTCTCGCCGAGCTGGCCAAGATGGACGGAGGGATCGTCCTCGACGAGGAGCAGAGCCAGATCGTCGCCGCCAACGTCCATTTCGTTCCCCGCAACGACATCCCCACCGACGAGACGGGTGCGCGGCACCGCACAGCCGAACGGATCGCGGTCCAGACGGGACTCCCGGTCGTCGCCGTCAGCGAGCTTCGACGTGTCGCCACGGTGTTCCACGCCGGACAGAAGATCGAGCTGGCCAGCCCGACGGTGGTGGCCGCCAAGGTCAACCAGGAACTCCAGGCCCTCGACCGGCTGCGGCGCCGGCTCGACGAGGCCGAGCGTCACCTCACCCAACTGGAGGTGACGGGGCTGTCCACCTACCGGTCGGTGGTGGAGGTGGTGCAACGGGCCGAGCTGGTACGCCGGGTCGGTGCCGCCATCGAACGGGAGACGGTCACCCTCGGTGACGAAGGCCGTCTGGCGTGGTTGCAGCTCGCCGATCTGATGCGTGGTGTCGACCACATGCGGGAGATCACGCTCCGGGACTACGTTCGACCTCGGCGCGAACGGGTGCTGGCGTCGGCCCTGGCCGAGTTGGAGGAGCTCTCCGACGCCGACCTCGAAGATCCGGCCAAGGTCGGCAAGGCCCTCGGATTCCCCGAACTGGACGATGAGGTGCAGCCTCGCGGCTACCGCCTGCTCTCCAAGGTGGGGCGGCTCCCCGAGACCGTCCGTGACGATGTGGTCCGACATTTCCGCGGCGATTTCCGGCGGATGCTTCGGGCGTCCGTCGCCCAGTTCGAGAAGGTGGAAGGGGTCGGTCCGGCTCGGGCTCGCCAGCTTCGTCGACACCTCGACAACCTGGTCGCGACGGCCGGTGACCCGGCGGCGGATCTGGACTGAGGGCCACCCGGTACACTCCGGCGCCGTATATGGCTACCAAGAAGACCGCCACCACCGACAAGTCGGCCGAGACGCCGGCGAAGAAGAAGACGGCTGCCAAGTCCCCCGAAAAGCAGACGGCCGCGAAGGCTTCGGCGAAGCAAACGGCCGCCAAGAAGACTCCGGCGAAGAAGTCTCCCGCGAAGAAGACGGCGGGGAAGAAGACAGCGGCGAAGAAGACAGCGGCGAAGAAGACGGCCGCCGACAAACCCGCCGCCGAGGCGAAGAAGCCCCGGGCCAAGGCCGCCCCCAAGTACGCGGTGGGGGACAAGGTCGTGCATCCCCAGCACGGCGCCGCCACCATCACCAAGAAGGTGAAGCAGACCTTCGCCGGGGAGAAACGTGACTACTACGTCCTCGACATCGCCACCGAGCAGCTCACGGTGATGGTGCCCCTCGACAAGATCGACGAAGTCATCCGGCCCGTCATTTCGAAAACCCAGGCCCGCAAGGTCCTCACCGTCCTCAAGGGGGAACCCCAGGAGGCCGGTTCGAACTGGAGCCGCTGGTACAAGGTGCTGAACGAGAAGATGACCTCGGGGGACATCTTCCAGGTCGCCGAAGTCGTACGCGATCTCAACTACGCCCAACAGACCAAGGGGATCTCACCGGCGCTCAAACGGATGCTGTCCAAGGCGAGGCTGACGCTCACCTCCGAGCTTCAGTTCGCCCTCGACATCGACCAGGAGGAGGCCACCAAGAAGCTCGACCGGGCCCTCCCGGTGTTCGAGACGCCCGAAGAGTGAGTTCCACGTTGCGGATCGGCTGGGGAATGGACGTCCACCGGTTGGGCGGCGAACCCCCGCTGTTGCTCGGAGGCGTGGTGGTGGACGACACCCGAGGCGTCGAAGCCACCTCCGACGGAGACGTGGCCGCCCATGCGGTCACCGACGCCGTCCTCGGCGCCGCCTCCCTCGGCGACCTCGGAGAACATTTCCCCTCCGACGATCCCCGCTGGCACGGCGCCGACTCCCTCGAGCTGCTGCGGGAAGCCGTACGGATGGCCGCCGACGCCGGAGTGCGGCCCCGGTTCGCCGACGTCACCGTCATCGCCCAGCAGGTGCGGGTGGCGCCCCACCGCGGCGCCATCGCCGCCGGCCTCGCCGGCGCCCTCGGGCTGGCCGCGTCGGAGGTCTCGGTGAAGGCGACCACCACCGACGGACTCGGATGGATCGGCCGGGGCGAAGGCATCGGCGTGGTCGCCGTCGTCACCGCCACCGTGGCCTCGTAAGATGGCCGGACCGATGCGGGTCTTCAACACTCTCGGTCGCGTCCTCACCGAACTGGAGCCGGCCCCGCCGGCGCGGCTCGGCATGTACGTGTGCGGACCGACCGTGCAGTCCGAACCCCATCTGGGTCACGGCCGTTCGGCGGTCGCGTTCGACACGATCCGCAGGTACCTCCGCTGGCGGGGATACGACGTCACCTACGTGCGGAACGTCACCGACATCGAAGACAAGATCATCGCCGCCGCCCAGGAACGGGGGATGTCGGTCCCCGAGCTCGCCGAGGAGATGTCGGCCCGGTTCGCCGAGACCTTCGCCGCCTTGGCGGTGGAGGCGCCCGACGTGGAGCCCCGGGCCACCGAGCACATCCCCGAGATCATCGAGCTGATCGCCCGCCTCATCGACCGGGGTCTGGCCTACCCGTCGGGAGGCGACGTGTACTTCTCGGTGCGGGGTTTCGAGGGCTACGGCAAACTGTCGGGCCGCCGGCCCGACGAACTGTTGTCCGGAGCTCGGGTCGAGGTGAGCGATGCGAAACAGGATCCCCTCGACTTCGCCCTCTGGAAGGCCGCCAAGCCCGGCGAACCGTGGTGGCACTCCCCGTGGGGCCGGGGTCGTCCGGGATGGCACATCGAATGCTCGGCGATGGCGATGAAGTACCTCGGCGAGACCATCGACATCCACGGAGGCGGCAACGACCTGATCTTCCCCCACCACGAAAACGAGATCGCCCAGTCGGAAGGGGCGACCGGTAAGCCCTTCGTCCAGTACTGGCTCCACAACGGGATGGTGAACCTCGCCGGCGAGAAGATGTCGAAGTCGACGGGGGTCCTGGTGGACCTGGCAGAGGCCATTCGCCGGTTCGGCGGGATGGCGGTGCGTCTGCTCTACCTGCGGGCACACTATCGGTCACCGCTGGAGTTCCGTGAGGAGCTCGTCGCCGACGCCGCCGCCGCGGTCGAGCGCCTCGACCGTTTCCGTCGCCGTTTCCCTCCGCCCGACGCCGCCGCCGACCCCGAGGCCCTCGAACGGTTCCGCCGGGTGATGGACGACGACTTCGGCACACCGGAGGCGGTGGGTCTCCTGTTCGACCTGGTTCGTGAAGCCAACCGGATGGCCGACGAGGGGCAGGATCCCGCCGGCATCGTCGCCGCCTTCTACGAGATCGCCGGTGTGCTCGGCCTGGTCTTCGCCTCGACGGGGCTCGACGACCTGGCCGACCCGCTGGTGTCGCTCGCCGCCGAGTTCGGTGTCGAAGTCGACGGGGATCCTGTCGCCTGCCTCGAGTCCCTGCTCGCTCGTCGTCGCCGAGCCCGGGAGGAGCGGGATTGGCCTGTGGCCGATGCCATCCGCGACCGGTTGGACGCGTTGGGGATCGTCGTGGAAGACTCCGCCGATGGCACCCGCTGGCATCGGCGCTGAGGTCGAAGGGATCCACGCCGTCGCCGCCGCCGTCGCATCGGGACGGGTACGCGAACTCTGGGTCGAGTCGGGACGTCTCGACCGGCCCGAGATCGCCGAGGTCGTGTCCGGCGCCTCCGCCGCCGGTGCCGACGTCCACGTGGTCGACGACGTCTCGGCGTTCGCCTCCACCGCCGCACCCCAGGGCGTCGTGGCTCGCTGCCGGCCGATCCGTCCCTCCGACCTGGAGACCCTGGTCGCCCGCTGCGAACCGGCGGCGGTGCTGATCCTCGACCATGTGGAGGACCCCCACAATCTGGGTGCGGCCGTGCGCAGCGCCGTCGCCGCCGGGGTCACGTCGCTGGTGGTACCCACCCGGCGGGCAGCCCCGTTCTCGGCGGCGGCGTTCAAGGCGGCGGCCGGCGCCCTCGAACACGTCGCCGTGGGACTGGTGTCGTCGGTGGCGGAAGCGCTGAGGGGGCTGGGACGTTGGGGAGTGTGGACGGTGGGGCTCGACGTGGGAGCGGAGACGCCGCTGTTCGGCCTGGAGCTCCTGTCGGAACCGGTGGCGGTGGTGGTGGGGGCCGAAGGGACAGGACTGACACGTCTCGTCCGGGACCGGGTGGATGTGGTGGCGTCGATCCCCGTGTACGGGCCGGTGCAGAGCCTGAACGCGTCGGTGGCGGCGGCGCTGGCCTGTTACGAGATCCAGCGAGTACGTCGCCGGGAGACGCTAGCTTGATACCGTCACGCTGGCGTAGCTCAGATGGCCAGAGCAGCTGACTTGTAATCAGCAGGTCGTGGGTTCGAGTCCCACCGCCAGCTCCCGAATCGAAATACGTCGTTCGCGGCGTGGACGTCGATAGCCTTCCGGCGATGCTCAGCGACTTCGACCGGCGGATCCTCGACTTCGAACGTTCCTGGTGGCTGTTCGAGGCCTCCAAGGATCGGGCGATCACCGAAGAGCTGGGCGTGTCGTCGGCGGAGTACTACCGGCGGCTGCGGGAGCTGCTGACGGACCCGGATGCCGACGCCTACGACCCTCTCACGGTTCGGCGGCTGCGACGGATGCAGACGTCGGCCCGGAGTGTTCGCACGGCCGGGGAGTGAGGTCATGCGGGGACGGCATGTGGCCCGTGGATCGTCTCGGTTCCTTCGCGACCTGGGGGTGATGCTGCTGGGCATCGTCGTGGTGGGTGTGCTCGTTTTCGGCGGCATGTGGGCGTTGGCACGCATCGGGGACGAGCCCCAGGCGGCGAGTTCGACGACCCTGCCGCCGTCCAGTACCGTCGTCTCCCCGACCTCGACCACGACGACCACCACGACGACCACCACGACGACCACGACCACCCTCGCCACGACCACCACGACCCGTGACGTCGTCCGGAGCCCCTCGGAGATCACGGTCCTGGTCCTCAACGCCGTCGGGACCCCTGGAGTGGCGGGTCGGCTGACGGAGCGTCTCGCCGAGGTCGGCTACCAGACCTTGGAGCCCGCCAACTATCAGCCTCGTCTCGACCAGTCGCGAGTCTGGTACCGGCAGGGGTTCGGCGCCGAAGCCTTCGAGATCGCCGCCTGGGTCCCCGACGCCCTGGTCGAGCTCAACGAGGACATCGAGACCGACGCCGAGATCGTCATCGTGCTCGGTGCCTCCTACCAGGAGTGATCTTCGCCCGACCGCCGCGGAGTGCGTGGCCGCCGGCGGCCTGGCTGATGCTGGGATTTACGGTGGTGGTGGCCACCGTCGCCGTGCTCGCAGGCATCCTGTCGCCGGCCCTCGTCGTCGACCTGGCGTCCCTTTGGCCGGGCCTGGCGGTGGCCGTGTTGTCGGTCCCGTTCGTGTGGGCCGCCCGGCGGAGGAGCCACCGGATCCAGGCCGTCCCGCCGCTCCTCGTGTTGACCTGGATCGTCCTCGCCACCGCCGCCCACCTCTCCGGATGGCCGACACTTCCCTCGTCGGCCGCCGAACTGATCGGACCCGAGACGATCCCGGGCTCGGTGCGCCTGGAGGTCGTCCTAGACGGTCCCCTCGTCGTTCGGGCCGGACCCGACGGGTTCCTGTACCGGGTCCGGTTCCTGCGCTTGGGGGGATCGGTCGGTCCGCCCCTCGCCCGGGAACAGGTCGACCCCGTCGAGATCCGCATCGAAGAGGCCGGTGACGAACCCTGGTTCCGGTTCGCCGGCTGGCGGGCGGAGCTGGCTCCCGGCGCCCGGTGGGATCTGCGGCTCGACCCGGGGTCGGGGCGGGCCGAGGTGGACCTGACGGGCCTGCAGGTCGGGGAGGCGGCCCTGGTCGGGGAAGGGGAGCTTCGGCTGGGTTCAGGTCCGGGGTCGGTGGAGGTTGATGGGGACTACACGGTGACGGTGCCGACCGGGGTGGCGGTCCGCATCGTCGGCTCTGCCATCGTCCCCGACGACTGGGTCGCCGTCGACGATGGCTGGCAGGCCCCCGTCGAAGGGGAAGGGTGGGTCATCGAGGTCGTCGCCGGCGGCTCCGTGGCGGTGGTGGCAGGGTGAGTACACTCCGGCAGTCCGCGGAGGGTCGAGGGTGACCGAACGTCTGCGCCGTACGGCGCTCATCATCTGGAGTGCGATCGGGGCGGTCGTCCTCGCCGGGGTGTTCATCTGGCTGGCGGCGGAGATCCGCATCATCTGGCTGCCCCTCGTCTTCGCTGGTGGGATCGTCGTGGTCCTGGAGCCGATCGTCCGGGCGTTGGAGCGCATCCACATCCACCGGGTGATCGGGTCGTTCGTCGCCTACCTGCTCGCGGCGGGGTTCCTCGCGGCGGCGGGTTTTCTCGTCGTGCCGCCGATCCGGGAGCAGGCGGCCGAGTTCGGAGCGACGGTGCCCGACCTCTACGACCGGACCCTCGAGTTCTTCCAGGAGGTGGGGGCCCGTCTAGGGATCGACCTGGGTCCGGTTTGGACCTACGAGCGGATCCAGGCCTGGGTCCAAGACCCCGCCAACCGGGAGGCGATCCAATCCCTCATCGGGGGGTTCGGTTCGGGAGCGGGACGACTGCTGCGCGGCGTCGCCGAAGTCGTGGCCGTCACGGTGCTGGCGCCCATCCTGGCTTTCTACCTGCTGTTGGATCTGCCACGGACCAAGCGGATGGTCGCCGAGCTGACGCCTGCTCGCCATCGGGCCGAGGTGCAGCACGTGATGGCGGCGGTGGCCAAGGCGGTCGGAGGGTTCGTACGGGGTCAGCTCCTGGTTGCGTTCATCGTCGGGGTGCTGTCCAGTGCCGGCCTCTACCTCATCGACATGCCCTTCTGGCTGATCATCGGGATCGCCGCCGGGGTGCTCAACCTCATCCCCTTCGTCGGACCCGTGGTCGGCGGAGCCTTGGCTCTCGTCGTCGGGGTGTTCGACGGGAACCTGGGCAAAGGGTTGTTGGCGGTGGGGATCTTCGTCGCCATCCAGCAGCTCGACAACCACGTGATCACCCCGGTCGTCCAGCGGGCTCAGGTCCACCTCTCGCCGCTCGTCATCGTGCTGGCGCTCATCGTCGGCGGTTCGGAGGCGGGGCTGCTCGGTGTCCTCGTCGCGGTGCCGCTCGTCGCCGTGTTGAGGATCGTCGTCGGACATCTGTGGCGGACCCGGGTCCTCGGTGAATCGTGGAAGGAGGCGGAGGAAGCCATGATCGTCGTCCCGGCGGCACCGGAGCGGATCCTGACCCGACGGCGCCGGGACGGCGGCCAGGCGAAGCTGTTCGACGTCGGCTCGGAGGCCGAAGACGAAGACGCCGACCCGGGCGAACCCGCCGGAGGCTAGCCTCTCGCGCCAGCATGTCGGAGCACGTCGAAGAGATCGCCCCGCGAGACGCCTACGTCGCCGCCGCCGAAGGCACGGTGCTCGAGGTCGTCGAAGACGGCATCGTGCTCGACCGGACTCCCTTCTATGCCCGAGGCGGAGGCCAGCCCGGCGACGTCGGGGTGATCCGCTGGGACGACGGCGAGATCGAGGTGGTCGACACCGTCCGTCGCCGGGGGGTGGTCACCCACCTCGTGTCCGGCGACGAACTGCCCCCTCCGGGAACTCCGGTGGAGGCGGTCATCGACTGGGAACGTCGCTACCTCACGATGAGGACCCATACCGCCCTCCACGCCTTGTCGGGGGTGGTGTACCGGGACTACGGCGCCAAGGTGACCGGCGGGAATATGTCGCCCGGATCGGCCCGGATGGACTTCGAGCTCGACGCCATCTCCGCCGAGTTCGGGCGTGAGGTGGAGCGGATCCTCAACGCCGAGCTGGTGAAGGGCTACCCGACCGAGATCCTCTACCTCGCCCGGGAGGAGGCGCTGGCCGACCCCGACCTCATCCGGACGAAGGTGAACCTCATCCCCGAATGGATCTCCGAGATCAGGGTCGTCGACATCGTGGGTCTCGACCGACAGGCCGACGGAGGCACCCACGTCCGTTCGACCCTGGAGGTGGGCGAGGTGCGGGTAACCAAGACGGAGAGCAAAGGGCGGGCCAACAAGCGGATCAAGATCGAGCTCGTCTCCCCGGCACCTCCCGAGCTCTGACGATGATCGATTTCCTGCTCGGTCTCTACCTGGCCGGTCTCGCCATTCGGGGATGGGTGCGAGGTTTCGTCCGGGAGCTGTTCGACCTGGCGGGCCTCGTCGTCGGGTTGGTCGTGTCGTTCCGTCTGAGTGCACCCGTCGGCGACTTCCTCTCCGAGGCGTTCGGGGTGACCCCCGAATGGGCGCGGATCGGGGCGGGGATCGCGTTGTTCATCGTCGTCGGGGTGGTGTTGGCGATCGGGGCGGGCGCCTTGACGAAGGTGATGAGGCTCCCCGGCCTCAACCTCGCCAACCGGTTGTTCGGGGCGGCGTTCGCCCTCGGGTGGGGGGTCCTGCTCGTCGTCCTGTTGGTGTCGCTCCTCCGGGCCCTGCCGATGCCTCCGGTCGTGGACGAAGCCCTCGACGACTCGGTGGTGGCCACCAACCTCACCCGCGGCCCGGCCGGATCGCTGTTCGACCGGCTGGTGGGCGACGACGTGCTCACCGCGTTGGGGGACCTTCGCGACGTGCTGGGTTCGAAGCGGCTGCTGCTCGAAGGCGACCAGAGGGTGGAGCTCACCGCCGTCGACCCGGCATCCCTCGAAGTCGACGAAGACGCGGCTCGGCTGGTGTTCGGGCTCCTCAACGAGACCCGGGCCGAGGAGGGGGTCGCTCCGCTGGCGTGGTCGGACGGGCTCGCCGGGGTGGCGCTGGGGCATGCCCGTGAGATGTATGAGCGCGGGTATGTGTCCCATCTGTCGCCGGTGACCGGGCGGGTGGAGGACCGGGTGGCGGCGGCGGGGATTCGACTCGCCCGGCTCGGGGAGAACCTCGCGTTGGCGGCGTCGGCGCGCGCCGTGCACGACGGGTTGGCTTCGTCTCCGGGACATCGGGCCAACATGGTGAATCCGGCGTTCGACCGGGTGGGTATCGCCGCGGTGCGGGGACCCCTCGGGGTGATGGTGGTGGAGGTGTTCGGTGGCTGAGGAGGTGCCATGGGTGCGTACGACCTGACCGCCTTCGCGGGGATGCGAGGCCTGACGATGAACGTGGCGGTAGCCGGTCGGGGGCCGGTCGCCGTGGCAGTCCACGGATTCCCCCTCGATCACCGGATGTGGGCCGATCAGCTCGGTGTCGTGTCGGGCCGGCGTCTCCTGGCACCGGACCTGCGGGGCAGCGGCGGGACCCCGTGGGTGGGTGACCCGGTGCACACGATGGAGCTCCTCGCCGACGACGTCGCGTCGGTGATCCGGTCGGCGGCTCCCGACGGCGCCGACGTGGTGGGCCTCTCCATGGGCGGGTACGTGTCGCTGGCCTTGGCGGAACGTCACCCGGAGCTGGTTCGCAGCCTGGTCCTCTGCGACACCCGGTCACGTCCCGACACCCCCGAGGCCCGTGCCCGACGGGATGCGACCATCGACGAGGTGGTCTCCCGGGGCCGCGAAGCCCTCGCAGACACCCTGGTGGGGGTGTTGGTGGCTTCCGACGCCGACCCGCTGGTGCGTGCCCGGCTCCGAACCATGATCGAGGGGACACCGACCGAGTCGATCGTCGCGTTCTCGAGGGGGATGCGTGACCGCCCGGACCGCACCGCCGTGCTGGCGGGCCTCGAGGTGCCTGTGCTGGTGGTGGTCGGAGAACACGACGCGTTGGTGCCCGTGTCGGAGGCGGAAGAGATGGCGGCGGTCGCCGGGGCCCGGCTGGAGGTGGTCCCGGGGGTGGGGCACATGCCTCCGATGGAGGCCCCGGAGGTCTTCAACCGTCTGCTGGAACGTTTCTGGCGAGACGAGGTTCCCGCCGTTCGGTGACCACGGCGGCGATCCCGGCCAGAACGAGGAGCACCCCGGCCGCCTGGACGGCCGACACACGTTCGGCGAACAGCATCGCCCCCCACATCATCGTCAGCACCGGCTGGGCGAGGATGAGAAAAGACGTCTCTCGGGCGGGGAGGCGGGGCAGGGCGTACCCGATGAGCAACCATCCGACGATCTGGGTCCCCACCGCCAGCAGGAGGAGCCAGCCGTGGGCGGGCCACGACGGGCGAGGGTCGAAGGCGAGGACGGGGAGCGCCACACCGGCGACGAGGGACCCGACGAGGGCCCCGGCGGTGGCGTCGAGGAGGGGTCCGAGGGCGGGGGCGAGGCTTCGGTTGGAGCGGCGGTAGGCGAGGAGGAACACGCCGTAGAAGACGGCGGCGGTGATCCCGAGCACCACGCCGAGCACCGGCCGGTCCCCGAAGGTGCCCGATCGTCCGAGTCCGGTGACCAGCGCCACCCCGGCCAGGACCACCGGCAGGGCGGCCAGGGAGCGACGGCTGGGGCGTTCGCCGAAGAGCGCCCACGCCGCCAGGGTGACCACGACGACCTGGACGTTGGCGAGGAGGGTGGCGAGACCGGCGCCGATCCACTGGATGGAGGCGTGCCAGGCGACCAGGTCGGCGGCGAGGGCCAGGCCCGATCCGAAGGCGATGAACCGGGCCCGAGCGGGTCGGCGGTCGCGTCGCCGCACCGTCAGCCACGCAGCCCAGAGGAGGGGAAGGGCGTAGGCGGACCGGAACACGGCGGCGGTGACTGGGCTGACCGCGGCGAAGCGGACGTGGATGGCGGAGAAGGAGATGGCCAACGCGCCGAGCAGGGCCGCCGCCAGGTTTCGGCCGTGACCGTCGGCGGTCATCGGGTACGTTCGGCGGCGGCGCGTAACGCGTCGAAGCTGCGGTGGATGGCGGCGACGAACTCGGCGCTGTCGGGCAGGGTGTCCCAGTCGGCGTGGATGCCCCAATGCATCACACCGTTGTAGCTGAACAGGGCCACGCCGACTCCATGCTGGGCCCACAGCGGCACGATCGGGTAGTTGGCCAGCATCGTGGCGCCCAGCAGATACATGGGGAACTGGGGTCCGGGCACGTTGGTGACGGTCATGTTGAAGGGTCGGACCACGTGGCCGGCGAGGCGGCTGGCGAGGGAGAGGATGGTGAGGGGTGTCCCTCGGCTCAGCTCCACCAGGGTGGCGGCGCCGAGGGCGTGGTCTTCGGCTTTGAGGCGTCGCGTCTCCTCGGAGATGATCCGCAGCCGCTTCGCCGGGTCGGGTTCGTCGAGGGGGAGGCGGACCAGCCACATCGCCACCTGGTTTCCGAGGGTTCCCCGCTGTTCGGGCCGGCGGACGCTGACCGGTGCCATCACCCGGAAGTCGATGCCGTCGACGTCGAACCCGCGGTGCTCGGTGAGGAAGTCCCGGACCGCCCCGGCGACGGTGGCGAGGACGACGTCGTTGACCGTCCCCCCGAGGGCGTCCTTCACCGCTTTCGTGGCGTCGAGGGGGATGTCGGTCCAGTCGAAACGTCGGTTGGGCCCGATATCGGGGTTGAGGGGGGTGCGGGCGGCCGGGGAGAGCCAACCCGACCGGAGGGAATGGATGGCGGCGCCGAGGCGACGGAGGATCGACTCGCCGATCTCTTTGCCGTGTTCCACCGGATCGGTGAGGGAGGTGAGATGGTCGACCACGCGCCGGGCCGCCTTGGCGATCTCGGCGACGGCGAGCTGGGTACCGGACGGTGCCGGACGGGGATCCCACGGCTCGGGGGATTCGGGCTCGGTGTCCGGTGTCACGTCGAGCAGGATCGTGGTGAGATCCACCCCGGAGATCCCATCGATCATGCAATGGTGGATCTTGGCGATGAGGGCGAACCGATTCCCTTCGAGTCCTTCGACCACCCAGAGCTCCCACAGGGGACGGGCGCGGTCGAGGGGCTGGGAGACGATCCGGCCGGCGAGGGCTTTCAGCTGGGTGTCGCTCCCGGGGCGGGGCAGGCTCGTGTGTCGCACGTGGTAGTCGAGGTCGAAGTGGGCGTCGTCGATCCACACCGGAGCCCGGTTGAGGGGCATGTGGGCGAGGCGCTGGCGGTAGCGGGGGACGTACTTCAGCTTGGCGGCGATGTGGGATTTGATCGTGTCGATCGCGATCCCCCCCTCGGGTCGGACCAGGGGCCCGGCGTCGAAGACGACGACTCCGGCCACGTGCATGTGGGTGTTCGGGGTCTCCAACGCCAGGAACGAGGCGTCGAGGTAGGAGAGGGGCTCGTAGAAGGGTTCGGCCATGATGTCCGAGGTTAGGGGGAGGTGTGGGCGTTGCGCCCGCGGCAGGATTCGAACCTGCGACCTACTGCTTAGGAGGCAGTTGCTCTATCCCCTGAGCTACACGGGCTGGACACCCTCCAGACTACCGGCCTTCAGACCGTCCCTCCGACGCGGACACTCAGACACCGCAGACACAGGTGGTGGTCGACCTTCTCCCGGCAACCCACTGGACGCCCCTCTGCATCCATGGGGATGAGGACCCCGGGGTCGTCGGTGCCGCACCGACACCGGGCGGCCGGTTCGGGAGCGGAGGCTCGGCACAGTCGGCAGCGGACGTGCAGGGTGCCTGCCGAGATGTCTCTCCACCCGAAGTCGCCGACCGGACGGATCTCACCGCATTCCGGACAGAACGCAGTGACTCGGAGGCGGCCCATGGCTCTGTCATCGGCCCGGGAGGCTTCGAAACTTGAATCGGTCACGGGATGCGCCCTCCGACGAGGGCGGCTTCGATCGCTCCGGCGACGAGGGCGGGGGCACTCAGGGGGGCGGAATGGTCGGCGTCGATCTCGATGACGGCTGCGCCGAAGACCCCCGCCGAGGCTCGCTGGAATCGGGGTGCCACCACGGCGTCGCGGGCCGTGACGACCCAGGTGGTGGGCGGCAACGTGAACTCGCGACTGCGGGCGTCGAAGCATCGCAGGGCCCACGCCGACTCGACGAGGATCCGGCGCCGGGGACGTACGGCGTGGGACCAGGCGACGAAGGGCGCGTTGTCGGGGTCGGCCCGGTAGGAGCGATGCAGGGTCCCGACGACGAGGGGGGAGCGGTCGCCGAGGACGAAGGGGGCAGCCGACATCATGATGCGGGTTCGTGGACGCACCCAGAACGCCGACGTGGCGACGGCGACCAGATGGGCGAAGGCGTCGGGGCGCGTCGACGCCGCCTCCAGCGCCGCCGGCCCTCCCATCGAGTGGCCGACGAGGACCGGACGTTCGAGCCGGGCGTGTTCGACGGCGGTGAGTACCGCCTCGGCTGCCCGGTCGAACGAGAAGGTGCCGTGGAGTTCCGACAGCCCATGTCCGGGCAGGTCGACGGCGACCACCTCACCTTCGAGGAGCGGCAGCAGACGCCACCAGGCCGTGTCGGCGGTCCTTCCCCAACCGTGGACCAGGACGACGGACGGAGCGTCGGCGTCGCGTGCCGCCCGATGGCGATAGGAGACCGACCCCCACGGGACCGAGACGACGACCTTCGTGCCGTCGAGCTCGGGGGCGAGGGCAGGCTGTCGGGCGACGACGCGGGCGGCATGCCGGTGGCGACCGGCGGCGACGGCGGCGACGGCGGCGATCGCAGCGGCTCCGAAGGTACGGCGCATGCCGGTCCCGTCGGCCGGTTCCCGCTCTCGACAAGCCCTGGGGGAAGCAGTCGGCCATCCGGTACGCTTGCCCCATGGATGCAGACGAAGCGCGGATCGCGCTGTTCCTCGATTTCGAGAACCTGGCCATCGGAGCACGTGACGCCCTCGGAGGGGCCAGGTTCGATTTCCGACCGATTGCCGACGCTCTGGCCGACCGGGGCCGGGTGGTCACCCGGCGGGCGTACGCCGACTGGTCGATGTTCGAAGAGGACTCCCGGGAGCTGGCCCGCAACCATGTGGAGCTCATCGAGATCCCCCAGCGCATGGGCGCGGTCCGCAAGAACGCCGCCGACATCAAGATGGCGGTCGACGCCATCGAGCTCGCCTTCGAACGAGAGTTCATCTCCACCTTCGTCATCTGCACCGGCGACTCCGACTTCACCCCGCTGGTCCACAAACTGCGAGAGCTCAACAAACGGGTGATCGGGGTGGGGGTGAAGGCCTCGACGTCGGCGATGCTCCCTCCGGCCTGCGACGAGTTCCTCTTCTACGAGAACCTGGAGGGGGTGGAGCCTCTGAAGGAGTCAGCCGCCGAGGTGGAGGAGGAGACGAAGGAGCGCTCGGTCGACGAACTGGCCCGGCTGGTCACCTCCACCCTCGCCGGCCTGCAGCGGTCGACGGGTGAGGTGGTGTTGGCCTCTTCCCTGAAACGGGCACTGCTCCGCAAGGACCCGACGTTCTCGGAGGCCGACTACGGGTTCCGGGCCTTCGGTGAGCTGCTGCGGTTCCTCGAGTCGAAGAAGGTCGTGACCCTCTCAGAAGGACCGGCCAAAGGGGACCCGGTGGTGGCCTTCGCCACCAACCCTGAAGAGCAGGAAGCTTTCGGTGCGCTCGTCGAGGTGGTCAGGGACCTCCAGGCCCGGAACGGGGCACCCCAGCTGTCGGGGTTGAAGAACCAGCTCCGCAAACGTCTCCCCGAGTTCTCGGAGAAACGGTTCGGCTACGGAGGGTTCCTCCAGTTCGTCAAGGCGGCCCGGACCCGGGGCCTTGTGGAACTCACCTGGAGCGACGACGCCAACGACTACGTGGTGACCGTGCCGTGACCGAGCGGGCGGATCTGGTCGTCGTCGGGGCGGGGATCGTCGGGATCTCCATCGCCTACCAGGTCGCTCGGCGTTCCGACCGCACGGTGGTGGTGGTCGAGCGTGGCGGCGGGGTCGGGGAGGGGTTGACCGGAGCGTCGTCGGCGATCCTCCGGTGCCGATACACCCATCCCGAGGTGGTGGCTCTCGCCCGGGACGGGCTGCGGGCATACCGGCACTGGGACGAGTTCTGCGGTCTCGCCGAGCCTGCCGCCACGATGGTGGAGACGGGCGTGTTGTGGCTGATGGGACAGGACCGGGCCTCGGTGGAAGCCGACGCAGCCCGGCTCCGGGAGTTGGACGTCGACGCCGACGTGGTCGCGCCCACCGACGTCGCTCGACGCTTCCCGGCGTTGTCCGACTGTGGTGAACCCTTCGACCTCACCGGAGACGAACCCCACGTCTGCCGGCCCTACGACGTCGCCCTCTTCGAGCCGCGGGGCGGGTACGCCGACGGCCCGGCCGCAGCGACCGATCTGGTCGAGGCGGCTCGGAGACGGGGTGTAGACGTCCGGTTCCGGTCGGAGGTGACCGGTGTCCGGGTTCAAGGAGGACGGATCGTCGGTGTGGAGGTCGGCGGGTTCGACCGTATCGACGCTCCGGTGGTGATCAACGCCGCCGGGCCCTGGTGCAACCGGATCAACCGTCTCGCCGGCCTCGACCTCCCATGGACGCTCGACCCCACCCGGGTGCAGGTGATCTTCCGGGACTGGCCCGCCGAACTCGGTCCCCTCCCCGTCACCGCCGACGCGTCCGGAGGTGTCTACTTCCGTCCCGACGCTCGAGGTGCGCGCGTGTTGATGGGTTCGATCCTCCCCGACGACGAGGAGGAGGTGGTCGATCCCGACCGGCTCCGCCGTGTCGCCGATGCGTCGTTCCGTGACGTGAAGATCCACGCCCTCCACCACCGCATCCCCGGGTTGGCCCACCGGGGAGCCGTGGTCGGGATCGCCGGGCTGTACACGATCAACCGCCAGGACGTCCACCCGGTGGTCGGGCCGACCGACCTCGACGGGTTCTGGGTCGCCAACGGGTTCAGCGGTCACGGGTTCAAACTGGCACCCATGATCGGGTCGATGGTCGCCCAGGCCCTCACCGGGGAGCGTGCCTCCTTCGACACCGACGTCCCGATCGAGTTCTTCGCCGTCGACCGGGACCCGATCGTGGTCGGCGACAAGACCGTGCTGGCGTGACCATGTTGATCCTCGGCCCCGACGACGTACGTAGGGCGCTCCCACCGGAGGCGGCGATCGAGGCGATGGAGGCGGCCTTCTCCGACGACCGTGAGATCCCCCGCCGGATCCTGGTGGGGAACTCCCTGTTCATGCCGGGACGTGTCGGACGGTCGACCGGGATCAAGGTGGTCTCGACGGTCCCGGGCAACCCGGTGGGGATCGTCGTCGTGTTCGACGAGGAGGGGACGCCCCTCGGCCTGGTGGACGGGGCCACCCTCACGGCGGTGCGCACCGGGGCGGCCTCCGGGCTGGCGACGAAGATCCTGGCGCGACCCGACGCCCACACGATGGCGATGCTCGGAGCGGGGGCGATGGCCTACGACCAGGTCCAGGCGGTCCGGGCGGTGCGGCCCATCGAACGCTTGATCGTGTGGAGCCGCACCCGGGAACGTGCCGCGGCCCTCGCCGATCGTCTGGGGGGCGAGGTCGCCACCGACGCCTCGGAGGCGGTGGCGGCCGCCGACGTCGTATGCACGGCCACACCGGCGCGGCGCCCCCTGTTCGAACCCGGGGCGATCCGAGCGGGTACCCACGTGAACGCCGTCGGTGCCTACACGCCGGAGATGGTGGAGATCCCGGCCGCCGTCGTCCGGTCGGCCTTCGTGGTGGTGGACGACATCGCCGCCGCCGAGGCGGAAGCCGGCGATCTGGTGGCGGCCGGTGTCGCGCCGGCGGTGACCCTCGCCGATCTGCTCGCTGGCCGGGTCGAGCCGCCGGCCGGTGGGGTCACGGTGTTCAAGTCGGTGGGGATCGCCTCCCAGGACGTCGCCGCGGCCGTCGCCGCCCTCGAGGCCGCCCGCCGGGCCGGGCTCGGCACCGAAGTCTGACCCTTCAACGGGCCGGGCGACGGTCCCGTCGGTACGCCCACACGCCGACGACGAAGGCGACGATGATCAGCCCTTCCGCCACCGTCAAGGTGTCTCTCAGTCCTGCGACCTGGGCGTCCGGAGGGGCTTGGGGCGCAGAGACGGCCGGTCCGGCGGCGGCCGCCACCCTGGTGGCCCACAGCGAACCCAGCAGGGCCACTCCGGTGATCTGACCGAGGAGACGGGTGAGGGTGAGCATCCCTCCCGCCAGTCCCGAGTCGGCGCGGGGTACCGATCCCATGATGGCGCTGTTGTTGGGGGACTGGAACAGCCCGATGCCGACACCGTAGGGCAGCGCCGCCAACGTGAAGTGCCACCAACTGGACGTGCCGTCGAGGGTGCGCAAACCCAGGAACGCCAGGGCCATGACCCCCAGCCCGGCGAGGGTGAGGGGACGCACCCCGATCCGGTCGGACCAGGCTCCGGCGAAGGGGGCCACGACCCCGAGGGCGAGGGGCGCGACCCCCATCAGCAGACCCGTCACCCGAACGTCGAATCCCAGAACCCCCTCCAGGTAGAAGGGCAGGAGGATGAACAGGCCAGACAGGGCCACGAACGAGAGGAACCCGGTGACGAGACTCGCCGACAGCAACGGGTCGCTGAAGAGCTTCAGGTGCACCATCGGGTCGGCCACCCGCCGCTCGACCGCGAGGAACCCGATGGCGCCGAGCCCGGCGATGCCGAAGGCGGCGAGGATGGTGGGCGATGTGTAGCCGACCTCTTGGCCGACGGTGAGCCCCAGGGACAGCGAGGCCAGGGTCACCGTGAGCAGCAGGGCTCCGGGCACGTCGAACCTGCGGTCCCCGCTCGGGTCGGTCGGGGGGACGTGGCGGAGGGCCATCACCGTACCGGCGATCCCGATGGGCAGGTTGACGAAGAAGATCGCCCTCCACCCGAACGAGCCGATGAGCAGGCCGCCGAGGACGGGACCGGTGACGATCCCGATGGAGACGGCGGTGCCCACCCAGCCCAGAGCCCGTCCCCGTTCGGTCGGGGGGAACGACTCGGTGAGGATGGCGACGCCGAGGGACAGGATCATCACCGCCCCGAGGGCCTGGACGATCCGGAAGCCGATGAGGTACCCGACCGTGGGCGACGACCCCGCCAGCGCCGAAGCCACCGTGAACGCGGCGAACCCGGTCGTATAGATCCGCTTCTTCCCGACGACGTCGCCGAGGCGTCCCACCGCCATCGTCAACGAGGCGAGGGTGAGGAGGTAGCCGAGACTGACCCACTGGATCACCGCGAAGCTCGTGCCGAAGTCGACGACCAGGGTGGGGAGGGCGACGTTCACGATCGAGGCGTCGACGGTGGCGAGGATCACCCCCACGGAGACGGTGGCGAGCACCATCCATTTCCGGGTCCTGTGGGGCGCGGTCGAGGGCACGGCGGGGGCGTCCTGTCTGGCGGGACGCCCAGGCTACGCGGCCGGTGGAGGGGCTCCGTCACCGGGCACGCGCGCCGTTCCGGGCTGCGGACCTGTCATCATGGCCGGTCATGGAACGGGTCGCCACCGCCTCCCACGTCGAAGGTCGCACCTTCTGGGTGACGACCGGCACCGGCCAGCGCCTCGTCGTCGAAGGAAGGTCGGACGAGCCGCGGCCGTCGGCCGGCCCCGGGCCGATGGAGCTCATGTTGGTGAGCCTCGCCACCTGCGCCGGGTCGACGATGAGGGACCTCCTCACGGGGATGCGCCAGCCGTTCCGTCGGCTGGTGGTGCGGGTGTGGGGGGAGCGGGCGCCCGACCCGCCCCGGGTCTGGACGAAGGTGCGCCTCCTCTACCAGGTGGCGGGGGAGGTGGTGCCGGATCGTCTCCGGCGGGCCGAGCATCTCACCGACAGTAAGTACTGTTCGGCTTCGGTGATGTTCTCCCGGGTCGCCGAGCTGGAGACCCTCACCGATCTGGTCCACCGGGTCCCGCCCGCCGTGACCCGGGAGCTGCGGCGGCAGGTCCTGCGGCCCCATCAGAGCATCGCCGAACTGGTGGATCCCGGTGAGGAGGATCCCTCCACCGTCTTTTTCGCAGCCCATCGAGGCGACGAGGTGGTGGGCACCGCCGCCGTCTACCGGGAACCGTGTCCGGGTCGCGGCGACGAAGCCCGGCGGATCCGGGCGATGGCCACGGCCCCGGAGGTCCGAGGCCAAGGCGTCGGCGAGCTGCTGTTGGACGCCTGCGTCGACGAGGCCCGTGCGCAGGGGGCGCTCCTCGTCTGGTGCAACGCCCGGCTGGCGGCGGTGGGGTTCTACCGGCGGTACGGGTTCCGTGCGGTATCGGAGCCGTTCTCGGTGGAGGGGATCGGCCCCCACGTGAGGATGGCACGAACCATTTGACGGCCCTGCGGTCAGGAGTCGACCCTTCGGAGCTCGGCCTCCAGGTGGAGCTGGTGGGGCTGGCCCATCGCTCCCATCTCCAGCCGGTACCGGAGCACGTCGCCCTCTACGACCAGGTGGCGGTGGACGGTCACCACCTCCTTGGCGGTCGGGGTGAGCACCACCGCCTGGGACCGGAGGTCGAAGGCGCCGTCCGACACCGTTCCTGCATGCACCTCGGCGATGCCGGTGGGTTGGGCCACCGTCATCTCGATACGTCCCGGACCGGCGGCGCGGAGGTAGCCGGATTCGGTGTGGAGAGGCTCCCCGGACGTGGCGTCGGCGGTCCGCTGGCGGTAGACGAGGAACGGCTTCGTCGGCACCGTGGCGAACACCACCTCTTCGGTGTAGTCGAAGGGCTCGATGGTCGGGTAGGTGCCGTGGCCCTCCCCGCGCCAGGTCCCCACCAGGGGCGCCAACTCGACCAGGTCGGGATGGAGGTCCATGGGGTCGCATGTTGGCAGACGTCGGGGACTTGAGGCTTCCTTGAACACCCGTTGAAGGGGCATTGAGGCCGGATCCGCCAGGATGACCGACACCGGATCCGGTGCCGAACGCACCGGGACGGTGGTGACCGTCGACGAGTGCGCCTCCCAGCCCAGCATCCCAGCTCCGCCCCTCTCGACGGTCACCACCGGTCCGGACTCCCGACCGTCGCGCCTACCCTGGCCGCCATGAAGTGGAGACGGCAGATGGAGCGGACGGTGGCGCTCCTGAGCGACCGGGACACCACCTTCTTCTTCCTCATCGCCTCGCTGGTCGGGTTCTTCGTGGGTGTGGGCACCTGGCTGCTCGTCGAGACCCTCGACCTGGTGACCGCGGCGGTGGAACGGGTCGAAGCCGCCCTCGTGGGCGGACCGAAGCTGGTGCTCGTCCTGTTGCCGCTGGGGATCGTCGCCGCCTGGTGGACGGCCCGTCGCTTCGCTCCCGAAGTCGCCGGCGACGGCGTCCCCGAGGCGACGGCAGCCCTCGCCGTCCGTGGTGGTTACCTCGCCACGAAGACGATCCCGCTCAAGATCCTGGTGACGGCGCTCACCTTGGGGACCGGCGGTTCGGCTGGACGTGAGGGGCCGATCGTCCAGGTGGGGAGCACCATCGGTTCGTCGATCGCCCGCCGTTTCCGCCTGGGCGAAGACCAGGTCAGGAGCCTCGTGGCCGCCGGGGCCGGGGCCGCCATCGGGGCGTCCTTCAACGCTCCCATCGCCGGGATGCTCTTCGCCATGGAGGTGATCCTGCGGTCGTTCTCGGTCCGGCACCTGTCGGCGGTCGTGGTCGCCTCGGTCGTCGCCGCCGTCACCAGCGAACGGCTGGTGGGCGAAGAGCTGTCGATCCAGGCCGTCCCCTACGAGGTTCGAGACGTCCGGGAGCTCTTCCTCTACGCGGGGCTCGCCCTGGCGATCGTGGCCGCGGCGGTGATCTTCCTCCGGTTCATCGAATGGTCCGAGGGTGTCGCCGAACGGCTGGAACGGATCCCCGTGCTCAGGCCCACGGTGATGGGGCTCGCCGTCGCCGCCCTCGGGCTCGTCGAACCCCGCGTGCTCGGCACCGGCCAGGGCTTCGTCACCGACCTGTTGGTGAACCAGCAGCGTTTCGACGTGGCCGGCACTTCCCAGATGGTGTGGTGGACCATCCTCGCCATCGCTCTGGCCAAGATCGCCGCCACGTCGTTCACGATCGCCAGCGGCGGTTCGGGGGGTGCGTTCATGCCGAGCCTGTTCATCGGGGCGGCCCTCGGCACCGCCTTCGCCCAGTTCGTCCAGCCGTTCTGGGAGGCGTCCCTGCTCTCCACCGGCGCCTTCGCCGTCGTGGGGATGGCTGCCATGTTCGGGGCGGTGGCCAGGGCGCCGCTCACCGCCATCCTCATCGTCTTCGAGGTGACCGGTGCCCGGGAGTACAGCCTGGTGCTCCCCCTCATGCTGGCGGCCACCGTCGCCACCTTCCTCACCGAACGGTTCCATCCCGAGTCCGTCTACACGTTGCCGCTGGTACGGCGGGGGATCCGCCTGGTCCAGACCTCGGAGGTGGACCTGTTGGACACCGTGTTCGTCCGGGACGTGATGACCCAGTCGAAGGCCGTGGCCCGTCCCGATTGGAGCCTCGCCAAAGCCCAGGAGGAGATGGACCATCACCGCTACCATGGATTGCCGGTCGTCGACGACCAGGACCGGCTGGTGGGCATCCTCACGGTCACCGACATCCTGCGGGCGGGGGGACCGTCCGATCAGGTCCCGGTCTCCCAGGCGATGACCCGCAAACCGGTGACGGTGGCGGCCTCGACGCCGGTCTCCCACGCCCTGGAGCGGATGGCCGTCCTCGGGGTGGGTCGGCTTCCGGTGGTGGACGAGCGGGACCCGACCCGACTGGTGGGGATGTTCCGCCGGGAGGACGCCGTGCGGGCCTACCACCACGCCTTGGGCACCACCACCGACCGACATCTGGCCCGGGAGCGGCTACGCCGACGGACCGAGCCGGGGGCCCTCTACTACGACTTCCGGATCCCCCCCGGGTCGGTCGCCGACGGCAAGCCGATCAAAGAGGTGGCATGGCCTGAGGGCAGCACCTTGGTGTCGATCCGGCGGGGTCGCGACGTGCTGGTGCCCACCGGGCACACGGTGCTCCGTGCCGGGGACGTCGTCACCGCCTTCGGGACGAGGTCGTCGCGGGACCGGATGATCGAACGGCTGAACGCCGGCGCCGACGAACCCACCGCCGAACTCCCCGTCGCCGAAGGGTCGAGTGACGACGAGCCTCAGAGGTAGAGCCCGGAGCTCGACTCGGGTCGCTGCCGGCTCTGGGCGAGTTGACGGCGCTGCATCTCGGCGAGTTGTGCCTGAGCGGCCATCTGCTGGCTCCACAGGGTCGCCTGGATGCCGTGGAACAGACCTTCGAGCCAGCCGATGAGCTGTGCCTGGGCGATCCGCAGCTCCGCCTCGGTGGGCATGTGCCCGTCGTCTCGGAGCGGCTCGAAGATGTCGTCGAACTCGGCGAGCAGGTCCGAGGAGAGGACTTCCCGGAGCTCGGCCAGGGAACGGTCGTGCACCTTCATGAGGCGGGCGCGTCCGGCTTCGTCCAGAGGGGCTTGACGCACCTCGTCGAGCATCGCCCGGGTCATCGACGCGATGCGGATCAGTTTCGTGGGCTGGGTGACGGCCGTCCCTTCCGCCGGGGCGGGCTGGTGTTCGTCCTCGACGGCCGGGGTGTCGTCCGCCTGGTCGGTCGGTGTCTCCACCTGGTCGGGGCGAATCGTGTCTTCGCTCATAGCATCGAGCCTACCCCCCTCAGGGTGTGTCGCCGTCGGGGTGGTCGCTCTTCTTCCCATTCGACGACGGTTGGCGTATGTTGAGAGCATGCACCGAAGGAGGACAGCGTGACGGGTGAGGATCGAAGGGGAACCGAGGATCTGCCCCCGATCCTCGACGCGGCCCAAGTGGCGGAGTTGCTGGGGATGAACGTGCAGATGGTGCGGAAATACGCCCGTGAGGGCCGGATACCGGCGTACCGGCTGCCCGGTGGGCGCGTCTTCCGATTCTTCCGGGACGAGATCATCGACTTCCTGCGCGCCCATCCGGTGACTTCGCCGAAGGAGCCGGTCAGTGGCACGGAGAGGTCGGGAGCTCCCTGAGCACCAGCGAGACACGAGCAACGGGGATCAACCATTCACCTCCGTCGACGTCGTGGGCCACGAGATGGTCGGTGGCCACGAGCTCGATGCGGGCTTCGAGGTCGAGGCCCGACGTGGGCGCCACCAAGGTGACGGGTTCGCCGCTCATCTCGAACTCGGCGAGGCGGGCCTTGAAGGTCCTTGCGCCTCCGACCGGGACGTGGCCGCCTTCGGTCCGTCGCCGGACGGCGATGGCGACGGCGGCGAGCCGAACGGTGGCCTCGGTGAGGCCCGTCCTCACCGTCAGGTAGTCGGATCCGGCGAACACGGCGAGGCCGGTCACCGTCCGTTCGCCGACCCGGAACGCCACCTCGTCGCCTCGCTGCACCAACTCGGAGGCGTAGTCGCCGAGGGTGCGGCGACGGCGGCGGAGACGGTGGGTTTCCTCTTCGATCTCGGCCGCCTCGGCGAAGAACTCGGCGCCGGCTCCCCGCCGGAGCTCGTCGCCGAGGTCGGCGAACTGGTCGGGATCCCAGCTGGGTTCGGTCACGGTCGCGAAAACTCCCTTCCTTCGGACCGACAAGCCGTCGGTTCCCTCCGTAGGATCGAGGGCCGACGGGAGGCGGAGTGACCCCGAGGCCCACCAGCGAGGCTACCCCGGTGCGTCCGACCGTGTTGAGGGGCGGGCGGTGGCCGACGCGACTGTCCGGGGCTCACCTGCTGGTGGTGGCGGCCGGGGTGCTCGCCGTCCTCGCCAACCTGGCCGTGCTGCGATCCGTCGACGACCGGGTGCCGGTAGTCGTCGCCCGCGAGGACCTGGAGGCGGGGACGACGGTCGGTCCCGGCCTGTTCACCACCGCCCTCGTCGACGCGCCACCCGAGATCCTCGCCGGCCTGGTGCCGGGTTCGGAGTTGGAGACGTTGACCGGCGGCATCCTCGCCCGTCCCGTGGCGGCTTCCGAGGTGCTCCGCCGCTCCGACCTCGTCGCGGCTGCCGCCCCCGGCGGGCTCCTGGCGATGAGCATCCCGGTCGACCCCGCCCGGGCGGTCGGGGGGCAGCTCGTCGTCGGAGACCGCGTCGACGTGGTGCGGGTCGTCGACGGTGTCGCCACCTTCGTCGCCACCGACCTGGAGGTCCTGGCGGTCGCGGATCCCGATCGGGGTGCCCTGGGCGCCCAGAGGGGATTCTTCGTGGTCGTCGCCGTCGACCGAGCCGAAGCCCTCGCCCTCGCCGAAACGATCGCCGGGAGTGGGTTCGAGGTGGTGTCGAGCACCGGAGCAGAAGGCCCCGGATGACCGACCTGGCGCTCGCCTTCGCCGCCTCCCCCCGGGAATGGGCCGACCGGTTCCACCGGTTCCTCGCCGACCACGGAGGTGCCCGTGTGCGGGTCCACGTGCTCCGGCCCGACGACGTCGTCGCCGAACAGTACGACGTCCTGGTGATCGACGACATCTGTTCGTTCCTGTCGCCGGCCCTCGTCGGAGAGGTGCAGGCTCGGGGCCGTCGGGTCGTCGGGGTGTACGAGCGGGGCCTCCCCGAGGGGAAGGACCGGCTGGCCGAATGCGGGATCGACGTCACCGTCGAAGCCGAAGCCGAACCCGACGAGTTCCTCGCCGCCGTGGCGAAGGCGGGTGAGGACGTGGCCGTGGACTCGAGGGTTGCGGTCTCCCCGTCGGCGGCGCCGTCGGATCGGGGCAGAGTCGTCGTGGTCGCCGGGCCGGCGGGTGGGTGCGGGGTCACGGAGGTGGCTCTGGGACTGGCGACCGTCCTGCGGCGGAGGAGGCGAGTGGTGCTCGTCGACGCCGACCCGTCCTGCCCGTCGCTGATGCCCCGGCTCGGTCTCCCTCCGCACCCGAACCTCCGCTCGGCCGTCGACGAGCTGGAGCATCGGGGAGCGGTCCCGGCGCCGCCGGAGCGGGCCGGGCTGGGGG
>WFOA01000134.1 GCA_015488325.1 Acidimicrobiia bacterium
GTCGGGGGCCCGCACCACGAACGAGACGATGGAGAGCCGGTCGGCGTCGGGCGGCAGCGGCGGCGACGCCGCCGGGGCGGGGGTGGCGTCGGCGAGGATGCGTCGGGCCTCCGCCAGGTAGTCGCCGAGACGTTCGAGGGGTTCGGTCCGCCGCCGAGACGGGTAACACATCTCCCCGTCCCGATAGCGGATCTCGTGCAGGGACATGGGCGGTTCGGCGAGGCCGTCCCGGTGGCGCCACAGGGCGGTGTCGGGATGGAAGACGTAGTGGGGGAGCAGTTTCCAGCCTTCGTCGGCGACGAGGTGGACGGCGTCGACGATGTAGGTGAACTCGTCTTCGGGGATGAAATAGTTGAAGTTGACCCGCACCCAGCCGGGTTTCACCACTTCGCAGCCCCGGGCGATCTCCTCTTCGTAGCGGTGGGAGAGCTCGAGGTCGATGCCGAGGAGCCGATGCCCGTAGGGTCCCGCACAGGAGCATCCGCCCCGGGCCTGGATGCCGAACAGGTCGTTGAGGACGGCGACGACGAAGTTGTGGTGGAGGAACCGTCCCGCCCCGAGATGGTCGGGGGCCCGCACCACGAACGAGACGATGGAGAGCCGGTCGGCGTCGGGGTTGCCGAGGATCTGGATGTTGGGGTTCTCCCGCCACGAGGCGATGGCCCGGCGGATGAAGGCGTCTTCGCGTTCGCGGATGGTGTCGTAGCCGACCGCTTCTTTCAGGTGGAACACGAGTCCGGCCCGGATCGATTCGACGATGGCCGGGGTGCCGCCTTCTTCCCGGTGTTCGGGGTCGGAGAGGTAGACGTGTTCGACGGGGTTCACGTAGGCGACGGTGCCTCCGCCGGGCACCGACGGGACCCGGTTGCGGAGCAGATCTTTGCGGACTGCCAGCACCCCGGGGGTGCCGGGTCCGCCGATGAACTTGTGGGGGGAGATGAAGACGGCGTCTTTGTAGTCGTCGCCGTGGGTGTGGGGTGAGCGCAGCTCCACGCCGACGTAGGGGGCGGCGGCAGCGAAGTCCCAGAAGGAGAGGGCGCCGTGGCGGTGCAGCAGGGTGGAGATGGCGGAGGTGTCGGAGATGATGCCGGTGACGTTGGATGCGGCGGAGAAGGACCCGATCCGGAGCGGCCGGTCGGCGTATTCGACGAGGCGCCGTTCCAGGTCGGCGAGGTCGATGTGGCCGTCGGCGTCTTCGGCGATCTCGACGACGTCGGCGATGGATTCCCGCCACGGCAGCTCGTTGGAGTGGTGTTCGTAGGGGCCGACGAACACGACGGGACGTTCGTCGGGGGGGATCCGGTCGGACAGCCCGTAGCGGTCGTCGAGTTCGTCGGGGATGCGGAGGCCGAGGATGGTGATGAGACGGACGATGGCTCCGGTGGATCCGGACCCGGTGAAGATGACGGCGTGTTCGTCCCGGTTGCCGCCGAGGCAGCGGCGGATGATGTCGCGGGCGTCTTCACGGAAACGGGTGGTCTGCAGCCCGGTGCCGGAGGTCTCGGTGTGGGTGTTGGCGTAGAGGGGCAGGACCTGGTCGCGGATGAAGTCTTCGATGAAGGTGAGGCTGCGGCCCGAGGCGGTGTAGTCGGCGTAGGTGACCCGCCGCCACCCGTAGGGGGTGCGGACGGCGGTGTCTTTGCCGATCACCGATTCCCGGATCTGTTCGATGAGCCGGTCGACCATGCCGCCGAGGGTACCCGACTGCCCGGCCCAGAGCCCCCAACCCAGGGTTGGCCACACCCCTGGAGGGCTCCGTCGGCCCAGGGTTCCGCCACCACCGCCGAACCCGGGGTTCGGCGCACCCCCGGAGGGCTCCGCCGACCCGGGGTTCGGTCCCGCCGCGGGCAGGTGGCGGCGCCGGCCGCTAGGTTCGCGTCGGACACCGACAGGAGCCGACGTGGCCGGATTCGCCGAATACGCCGACTACGACGCCACCGGGCTGGCCGAGCTCGTCACCGCCGGGGAGGTGACGCCCCGAGAGCTGGTCGAGTCCGCCATCGAACGGATCGAACGTCTCGACGCCCGCCTCAACGCCGTCGTGTACCGGGACTTCGAACGGGCGTTGGAGGCCGCCGACCGCCCCCCACCGGACGACGCCCCCTTCCCCGGCGTCCCGTTCCTCCTGAAGGACCTCCATGCCGCCTACGCGGGGGCTCCCCTCACGTCCGGTTCCCGGGCGTTGGCCGACTACGTCCCCGACCACAACGCCGAGCTGGTCGATCGCCACCTGCAGGCCGGGTTGATCATCCTCGGCAAGACCAACACCCCCGAGTTCGGGTTGGCGCCCGTCACCGAACCCGAGCTGTTCGGCCCGACCCGCAACCCGTGGGATCTGCAGCGGACCCCCGGCGGGTCTTCCGGCGGTTCGGCGGCGGCGGTGGCCGCCCGGTATGTGCCGGCGGCCCACGCCTCCGACGGCGGCGGTTCGATCCGGATCCCGTCGTCGGCCTGCGGGCTGTTCGGCCTGAAACCGACCCGGGGCCGCACCCCCCTCGGCCCCGACTTCGCCGAACTCTGGTTCGGCTTCTCCCAGGCCCATGCCGTGACCCGCACGGTGCGGGACAGTGCCCGGCTCCTGGATGCCACCTGCGGTCCCGGCGTCGGCGCTCCCTATGCCGCGCCGACGCCGGCCCGGCCGTTCGCCGACGAGGTGGGTGCCCCGCCGGGGCGGCTGCGGATCGCGTTCACCACCGGGGCGCTGCTGTCCGACGACATCGACCCGGTGTGCAAGGAGGCGGTGACAGAGACGGCCCGGCTGTGTGAGGAGTTGGGCCACGACGTCGTCGAAGCCGCCCCCGACCTCGACGTCGAGGAGCTGACCGACGCCTTCGTGGTGTTGGCGGTGGCGGGTGGCGCGTTCGAAGCCGACTACGCGGCCCGCCTGCGGGGCCGCCCGCTCGAACGGGGCGATTTGGAACTGGTGCAGTCGGTCCTCGTGAAGGTGGCGAAGAAAACCTCGGCGGACCGGCTGGCGTGGGCGCTCCACACCACCCGCCAGACCGCCCAGACGATGGGACGGTTCCTCTCCGACTACGACGTGTTGTTGACCTCCACCCTGGCGGAGCCGCCATGGCCGATCGGGGCCCTCGATCCGTCTCCGGGCGAGAAACGGATCTTGAAGCTGGTGGATGCGGTACCGGCCAGGCCTCTGCTGGAGGCGTTGGTGAGACAGATCTCCGGGGAGCTGCTCCGGCCGATCCCCAACACGCCGCTGTTCAACATGAGCGGCCAGCCGGCGATGAACGTCCCCCTCCACTGGACCGACGACGGGTTGCCGGTGGGCGTCCAGTTCGCCGGAAGGTTCGGCGACGAAGCGACCCTGTTCCGCCTCGCCGCCCAGCTGGAAGAGGCCCGCCCCTGGGCAGACCGGACCCCTGCTCTGGGCTGAAACCCCCGAACCCAGGGTTCACCACACCCCCACAGGGCACCACCGGCAACCCGTCGTCGGTCCAGTGGAGGGGGACGTTCATCGCCGGCTGGCCGCTCATGTTGAACAGCGGCGTGTTGGGGATCGGCCGGAGCAGCTCCCCGGAGATCTGTCTCACCAA
>WFOA01000135.1 GCA_015488325.1 Acidimicrobiia bacterium
GAGAGAGAGAAGCCCCATGGCCAGGCCGTCGATCGTCGAGCCCGTCCCCATCCCACTCCCCGACACCGAGCTGCTGGCACGCCTCTTCCGCGGCCTCGGAGATGCCACGCGAGTCCGCATCGTCGAAATGCTCTTGGAACGGCCTCGAATCCAACGAGAGATCGTCGAAGAAGTATGTCTGTCCCAGGGCCAGGTGTCTCAACATCTGGCGTGCCTCACCTGGTGTGGGTTCGTCGAGGCGGAACGGAAGGGCCGTACCGTGGAGTATCGCGTCGCCAACCCGCGTGTCGTGGCGCTCCTCGACATCGCCCGCGCCCTCCTCGACACCAACGAGGGCGGCATCGCCGCCTGCCGCATCGTCGACCAACATCCGGAATAGAACTCCACTACTTATCGGTTTACGCCAAAGCATCGACCTGGAGCGAGGAGCAGCCGACATGGCCGACATCATCACCGTCGACGTACAGGGAATGACCTGTGACCACTGCGAACGGACCGTCACCGAGGCCCTGGAGAAGGCCGGCCTCGAAGTGGCCGACGTGGACTGGCGTCGCGGCCAGGCCACAGGCACCCCGTCGGCTTCCTTCTCGGAGGAGGCGGCCGCCGCCGCCCTCGCCGAGCGGGGCTACACCCTCGCCGGAGTGCACACCGAGACGGGAACCTCCTCGGTCGCCGTCACCGACGACGAAGACACCGACTACGACCTGGTGGTCATCGGCTCCGGCTCGGCCGCTTTCGCCGCCGCCATCAAAGCCCGGGATCTGGGCGCCAGCGTCGCCCTGGTCGAAAAGGGCACCATCGGTGGCACCTGCGTCAACATCGGCTGTGTCCCCTCCAAGGCGCTGCTGCGTCCCGCCGAGCTCTACTGGCACGCCGGTCACCACCCCTTCCCCGGCCTCCACATCGAGACCAACGGCGCCGACCTCGCCTCCCTCGTCGCCCAGAAGGACGAGCTCGTCGAGATGCTCCGGAAGGCGAAGTACGAGGACCTGCTCGACGTCTACGACATCGAGCTGATCCGTGGCGAAGGCCGGTTCACCGGCCCCGACACCGTGGAGGTGGACGGTCGCACCCTCCGGGCGGGCAAGTACCTGATCGCCACCGGCGCCTCACCGTGGGTGCCCCCCATACCCGGCCTGGAAGAGACCGGATACCTGACCTCCACGTCCGCGCTGGAACTCACCGAAGTCCCCGGGTCTCTGATCGTGGTCGGTGCCAACGCCATCGGCTTGGAGCTCGGACAGCTCTTCTGCCATCTCGGCTCCCAGGTGACCTGGGTGGAGGCTCTCCCGCGGATCGCCCCCTTCGAAGAGCCCGAGATCTCCGGGGTCCTGTCGGGCTACCTCCGGGACCAGGGGGCGAGCGTCCTCGCCGGTGCCGTCGTCACCGCCGCCGGCCGCGACGGCGACGAGGTGTGGCTCGACGTCGAGGTCGACGGCGAGCCTCTGCGGGTCACGGCGGAGAAGCTGTTGATGGCCACCGGTCGCCGGGCCAACACCCAAGGGCTCGGCCTGGAGGCAGCCGGGGTGGAGACGGACCATCGGGGCCACGTCGTCACCGACGCCACCCTGCAGACCTCCAACCCTCGCATCTACGCCGCCGGGGACGTCACCACCAACCCCCAGTTCGTCTACACGGCCGCCCTGGCCGGGAATATCGCCGCCGAGAACGCCCTGCGCGACGCCGGGCGGGAGATCTCCTTCGAGACGATGCCCCGGGTGACCTTCACGTCGCCCCAGATCGCCTCGGTGGGTCTCACCGAGGACCAGGCGGTCGAAGCGGGTCACACGGTGATGACGTCGACCCTGCCCTTGGAGGCGGTGCCCCGGGCGTTGGCCAACCGGGAGACCACCGGCCTCATCAAGCTGGTCGCCGACGAGGCCACCGGCCGGCTGCTCGGCGCCCACATCCTGGCCGAGGGCGCCGGTGAGGTGATCCAGGCGGCGGTGATGGCGATCAAGTATCGGGCCACCGTGGACGAGATCGCCGACACCTACCACCCGTACCTGACGATGGCCGAAGGCCTCAAACTCGCCGCTCAGGGGTTCCGAAAGGACATCGAGAACCTGTCCTGCTGCGCCGCCTGACGCAGCGGTCATCCACCGCAGAGGGGCGTCGGAGCAGCCTCCACGCCCATCGGGTGGAACAGGTCTCCATCGAGCAGCGCCCGGAGGGTCGGTCGACGGCGCAGCGGTCGGCTGCTCCACCCAGGGTCGGTGCGTCGCCTCCGGAGCACCCGGCGCTCACCACCTTCGCCGAGGTCCCGAAGCCCGGTACGACCCGTCGAACCCCGCGCCCCTGCCC
>WFOA01000136.1 GCA_015488325.1 Acidimicrobiia bacterium
CCGACGGCACCCTCAGCGATCGTGTGCTGGTCGGGGCTATGGAGGGCGACCTCGTGACCGCCGATGGGCAGCCGTGGTCGGGCCCGTTCCTGTTCACGGTCTTCGCGTATTGCACTCCGCTGGGACCGGACGCGGTGGACGCCGGCCGCGTAGATCTGGAGCTTTTTCGCAGGTCGGTGGCCCGAGGCTGGTTCTACGTGGACAGCCCCTGGAGCTGAGCGGAGGCAGTGCTCCGTCCGGATCCTGGGGACTCACTCGGAGAAGTGGCACAGGCCCTCCCTCGGTCGGCCCCCTTCTGCCGAGTCTCCCTCCCACACCCCGGATACGTTTCCTCTGTGGCGGGCACATCGGCAGTCAACGCTCACCGGTTCGGATCCGTCGCCGCCGGAGGACCTGCTGCCCGACGAGCCCAGATCCACCGGACTCATGAGGAAAGAGGCCGAGCCGTCGAGAAGGCTCCGATTCACGGAAAGGCCGGCAGGGTCAGCTCGAACACGCTCCGGCCATCCCGGTAGTCGTAGGTGAGGTCTCCGCCCATGAGCCGAGCCAGGTTGCGGGCGACGCTCAACCCCAAGCCGACCGACCCGGGCTGACCCAACTCACGGTGGATCTGCTGATAGGGCTCGAAGATCCGCTCGCGATCCTCGTCGGGTACCCCGTCGCCGTCGTCGCTCACCCGCAGCCAAGCCGACGACCCGTTGGTGCCGTATTCGATCCTGATGTCGCTGCCCCCGTATCGAACCGCGTTCGAGACGAGATTCCGGACGATCTGGCGGACCCGACCGGGGTCGCCGACCGCCTTCACGTTCTCGGCGGTGGATACGACGTCGACCGCCACGTCGTGTTTCCACGCTTCGAGCACCTGGGCGACCTGGGCCGACAGGTCGACGGAGACGCGGCTGATCTGGAGGGTGCCGATGTCGGCTCTGGCGGCGACGAGGAGGTCTTCGACGATGTTGGAGAGGTCGAACGCCTCACGGGCGGCGATCTCGATGAGTTGGGCCCGCTCTTCGGCGGGCAGCCCCTGGTCGGGATCCCGGAGCAGCTCGATGAAACCGACGATCCCGGTGAGGGGTGTGCGCAGCTCATGGGAGACCGAGGCGATGAACTCGTCTTTCGAACGGATGAGCTCCTCCAGGCGCCGTTCCGCCGCCTTCCGTTCCGTGATGTCGCGGATGATGGCGGTGAGGATCCCCCGTCCTTGGGCTTCGAGTTTCGAGATGGTGATCTCCACCGGGAACTCGTCGCCGTTGCGGCGCAGGCCCCACAGTTCCGGACGGTCGCGGCGCGAGCGCTGCGTCGCCGGGCGGCTGGCGAAGGAGTCGACCAGATGGATGTGACGTTCCCGGAACCGTTCGGGGATGAGAACACCGAGGGGGCGGCCGAGGACCTCGTCGGCTCGGTAGCCGAACATCTCCTCTGCCTGCTGGTTGAAGAGGATGATCCGTTGGTTCTCGTCGATCGAGACGATGGCGTCACTGGCGGTGTCCAGGATCGCCTGAAACCGGGCTTCGCCCGCCCGGATCGCCTCCTCCGCCGCTTTCCGTTCGACGGCGGCCGCCAGCACGTTGGCGACCGACGAGAGGAAGTTGACGTCGTCTTCGGTGAAGGTGCGGCGCTTCGTCGTGTGGATCCCCAACACCCCGTAGGGCCGGTCGGTGCCGGGGATGACCACGCTGATGCCGCTGACGATTCCGTGGTCCCGCAACAGCGGCGGCCCGGAGAAGCGTTCTTCGGTCGCCAGGTCGTCGACGATCACCGGGGTGGAGCACAAGAGGGTGAACCCGGCTTGGGAGTCACCGCTGGCGTCGACGGTGGCGACGCCGACCAGGCCGTCTTCCCACCCGACCCCCGCCCGGAGGAGCAGGCGGTCCCCGTCGGGGAGGAGCTCCAACACCTTCGCGTACTCGACCGACAGCGTCGCGGCCAGCGCCTTCACGGCCTCGTCCATCAGCTTCGACAGGTCGACGCATCCGAGGGCGAGACGGCCCAGATGGGCCACGGTGGCCTGCTGCTCCTCCCGGACCCGGAGGGCAGCGGAGACCGTCTCCGCCTGCCGGCGGCTCTCCCGTTCCCGGGCCAGCAGCCTCGTGACGGCGATGGCGATGGCCCCGTGCACGGCGACACCGGTCGCCATCCGCATCTGCTGGGCGGAGATCTCACGGCGGTGGCGATGGTCGAGGAGCAGCACACCGAAACATTCGTCCCAGGCGATGAGCGGGACGAAGAGCACCGAACGGATCCCGAACGGCTCCACCCACACCGCCGGGACCAGCTCGGCGGTCGACTCAGGCCGGTCGTAGGCTGCGGGCCTGCCCGACGCCATCACCATCCTGGCGGCGGGCAGGTCCTCTTCGATCGACCGGAAACGTTCCCACGCTTCGGGGTCGCGGTGGCCGTCGGCGAACTGGCTCATCGTCGGACGGAGGGTGCCGTCGTCGTCGGCGAGGAGGATCGAGCACCGTTCGAAGCCGGTCACCCGGGCCGTGTTGCGGGCGACGGATGCCAACACGGCGTTCATCTCGGTCGATTCGCCGAGCACCCGTGCCACTTCCAGCAGCGCCTCCGCCTCCCGGACCCGTTCGTTCTCCCGTTCGAACGCCTGGGCGTTCTCCAAAGCCAAGGCGACGAACCCGGCGAACTCGCGGATGTCCTCCCGGCGGGCCACCAGGTCGTCACGTCGCCCTTCCACGACAAGCACCCCGACGAGGGCGGTTTGGGTCCGGAGGGCGACCAACAGCAACGGCTGGACGCCGAACGCTTCGGCGACGTCGCCGGGGAGGAACTCGTCGGGCCTCTCCACCAAGATGACCTCTTCGCCTGCCCGGATCCGTTCGCTCACCGGCGACTCGTCCAGGTAGCCCAACGAGCGCCACAGCTCGAACTGGTCGGGCCGCTGTTCCCCGGACGGAAACTCGGAGACGTAGGGGACGAGTCGCGGACCGTCGGCCAGGTAGACGGTGACGCGGTGCGCGTCGAGGGTCTCACCGATGAAGCGCGTCATGTCGGCGAGCACCTTTTCGGTGGAACGCTCGCTGCCGGCCCGCTCGACGAAGTCGAGGAGACGCCGGGTGAAGGTGGGGGAAGTCATCGTCAACGGTTCGAGGCGGGCATACGGAAAATGTCGGCCTGAGATAATTCGAAATGAAGAGGATCGTTACCGCCGACAGCCCGTTTCCCGGACATCCCGGTGTCGGGTCGGTGACCGGGTCGGGTGTTCCGTCTAGCCTCGGATCGGAGCGAGAGAGGAGTCGACGTGATCGTCACCACCACCCCTTCGGTCGAAGGCCGCACCATCACCGCCTACAAGGGGATCGTCACCGGGGAAGCCATCTTGGGGGCGAACATCTTCAAGGACTTGTTCGCCGGGATCCGAGACATCGTCGGCGGCAGGTCGGCGGCGTACGAGCGGGAACTCAACACCGCCAGGGAGACCGCCCTCCGGGAGATGGAGGAACGGGCCGCGGCGATGGGCGCCGACGCCGTCGTCGGTGTGGATCTCGACTACGAGGTGCTGGGACAAGGCGGGAGCATGCTGATGGTGTCGGCCTCCGGCACGGCCGTCACGTTGGGCTGATCCGACCTCGCCGGCATCCGCGGTCGGACCGGGCCTCGATTCCCGGGCGGCACCCCCGGGTACCCTTGGCGTCCCAACGACGGTGGGAGACGGGCTGGACGAACGAGGAGGCGCCCGATGCGGATCGCGATCGTGTACGACAGCCGGACGGGGACCACCAAGGCCGCAGCCGAAGAGATGGCGAAGATGGCCGCCGACGCCGGACATGAGGCGACGGTGACCTCGGTGCAGGAGGCGTCGCCCGGCGAGGTCTCGTCGGCCGACGCCGTATGCGTCGGGAGCTGGACCGAAGGCCTGTTCTTCATCCTCCAGCACGCCACCAAGGCCACGATGGCGTTCATCGACTCCCTCACCCTCGACGGGACACCGGCGGCCGTCTTCTGCACCTACAAGACGTCCCCGGGGAAGATGCTCGACAAGATGGCTGCGGCGTTGGAGGCGAGGGGGGCACGGGTGACCGGGCGGTTCCGTTCCCGTGGACCCCACGCCCCCGAAGGGTTCGGTGATTGGCTGCGAACCTTGGCTGGGGCCTGATCACCGTCGGCCCTCGTCGAACCATTGCTCGACGATGAGGCCGTGTTCGACCCGGAACCTGCTGCGGGAACGGGCCCCGGAGGTGGGGTCGTCCCAGGTGACCGTGGCGCCGTCGACTTCGGGATGCACGTCGAAGCGGCGGACGTGACGAAGGTCGGAGAGGATGTCGGCCAGGTTGCGGCGTCCCTCCTCGGTCCGGTCACCTCGATGGATCAGCACCGCCGGATGGTAGAGGTGGACCGCCGTGGGCACGTCGCCGGACGTGACGAGGCGGATCCACGTCCGGACCACCTCCACCGGCCGGTCTTCGAGGGCGAAACTCTGTTGGGGATGGTGCCGGGTGAGAGCGACGTGGCCTTTCTCGTCGGGATGGTGGGCACCCGCCTGATCCCCGAACCGTCCCTGGCGGGGCGAGACGCGTGTACCTTCCCGGAGCACGACGTTGACGGCCCGTTCGGCTCCGTCTTCCCGGACGATGTCGAAATGGACCCGCGCCCCGGGGACCCTGGCGTGGCGTTCCATGTCGGCGGCGGTGCTGGGGTAGAGCTTGGCGCCGCGGGCGATCATGGCATCACCGGTCTTCGGATCGAACCACTTCACCACTCCTTCGGGCATCGTGATCCACCTCCTGTCGTCAGGATCTGCGTCCGCGGCGCCGTCAACCAGGGACGATCGTCCCGGAACGGCGATCCTCGGTGAGGTCGTCTCCGCGTAGGGTGGGGCCATGAGCCCGCCGATCGTCGGCCTGGTCGCCAACCCGGCCTCCTCGAAGGACATCCGGAGGCTCGTCGGTCTGGCCCGGGTCGTCGACGTGGAGGAGAAGGCCAACATGGTGGCACGGTTCCTCGCCGGCCTGTGGGCCGGGCCGCCCACCGTGGTGGTGGCCTTCGACGACGCGGCCGGTCTGGTCCGCCGTGCCGTGCATCTCACCCGATCGACGGAGACGCCTCCGGTCGAGTTCCTCCCCCTCCGCCCGGAAGGTCGGGAAGCCGACACCCGCCGTGCGGCAGCGCTGCTGGCCGAAGCGGGGGCTGGCGTCCTCGTCACCGTCGGTGGGGACGGGACGGTTCGTTCGGCGGTGGAGGGCTGGCCGGCTGCGACCCTCCTCCCGTTGGCCGCCGGCACCAACAACGCCATCGTGGAGCCGTCCGAACCCACCGTCGCCGGGTACGTCGCCGCCCTCGTCGCCGCCGGTCGGGCGTCTGTCGACCGGACCCTCACCGTGCTGAAGGTGTCGGGCGGCCCGGACGGCCCGGCGGTGGCGGTAGTGGACGCGGTGGGTGTCCGCACCCGCTGGACGGGGGCACGGGCTCTGTGGCAGCCCGAATCCTTCGTCGAGGCGGTCGTCGCCAACGTCCGCACCACCGCCGTCGGCATGGCCTCGGTGGCCGCTGCCTTCGGGCCGATCCCCGCCGGTCATGCCCGTCACATCGTGTTCGGTCCGGGGACGCAGGTGCGGGCCATCCTCGGACCCGGGTTGGTGACCGACGTCGACGTGGCGTCCACTCGCCTCATCCGCCGTGGCGAGGCGGTGTCGTTTTCGTCGGAGACGCGGGTCGTGGCACTCGACGGGGAGCGGCGGGTGGTGACGCCGACCTCGAAGGTGGAGGTGGATCGGGGTCCCCGTCTGGTACAGGTGGCCGAAGTCCTGGAGAGAACGCGAAAACCGGCTTCGGCTGAAGCCACCACGGCGTGGACGGAGGAGTAGGTTCGGAGGTGCCTCTCATGGGCACGGAACCGTCGGCGGTGGCCCACCGTGCCCTCTCACCGGTGGACCACCCTGGACAGGAGGTCGCCGGATGGACATACCCCGTGAAGACCTGATCGCCATGTACGCGACCATGGTCAAGATCCGTTACTTCGAGGAGCGGATCCGAGAGATCTACCTGGACGACAAACTCCCCGCCTTCGACATCGCCGCCGGGCGGATCCCCGGCGAGATGCACCTGGCGGCAGGCCAGGAGCCGGTCGCCGTCGGGGTGATGCCCCATCTTCGTGACGGCGACGCCATCACCGCCACCCACCGTCCCCACCACATCGCCATCGCCCAGGGGGTGGACCTCCAGAAGATGGCGGCCGAGATCTTCGGGAAGGACACCGGGCTCGGTCACGGCAAAGGCGGGCACATGCATCTGTTCTCGGTTCAGCCCGAGTTCGGGTGTTCGGGGATCATCGCCGAAGGGATGCCCGTCGCCGTCGGTGCCGCCTTGGCCTTCAAGAAACAGGGCAGGGAAAACGTCGCCCTGTCGTTCTTCGGCGACGGAGCCGCCAACCAGGGGGCGTTCCACGAATCCCTCAACCTGGCTGCCCTGTGGGATCTCCCGGTGGTGTTCATCTGCGAGGACAACCGGTACGCCATCTCGGTCCCGAAGGAGGCGTCGACGGCGATCGCCGACAACAGCGACCGGGCTGCCGCCTACGGGATGCCGGGGGTCCTCGTCCCCGAGAACGACCCGGTCGCCGTCTACGAAGTCGCCAAAGAGGCGATCGCCCGGGCTCGCAGCGGAGGCGGTCCCAGCCTCATCGAGATCGAGACGGATCGGCTGTGGGGCCATTTCGAAGGCGACATGGACGCCTACCGCAGCGACGAGTTCAAGGCGGCGATGGCGGAACGGGATCCGATGAAGACCTACCCGGAACGGCTCCTCACCGAAGGTGTCCTGACACCCGAGGAACAGGAGCGGATCGTCAGAGAGGCCCACGCCGAGGTGGACGAGGCGATCGGCTTCGCCGAGTCGAGCCCCTATCCCCGCCCGGAGGACGCCCTCCTCCACGTGTTCGCCTAGGAGGTCTGCGATGACGACCACGACCGAACGGAAACTCACCACCCAGAAGGCCATCGCCGAGGCGATCGCCCAGGAGATGGAGGCCGACGACTCGGTGTTCGTGATGGGAGAGGACGTCGGTGTCTACGGAGGCATCTTCGGTGCCACCGAAGGCCTCCTCGACCGTTTCGGTCCCGACCGAGTCATGGACACACCGATCTCGGAGACCGGCTTCATCGGCGCCGGCATCGGCGCTGCCATCAACGGGATGCGCCCGATCGTCGAGCTGATGTTCGTGGATTTCTTCGGGGTCTGCATGGACCAGATCTACAACAACATGGCGAAGATCCACTACTTCAGCGGCGGGAACGTCAAGGTGCCGATGGTGCTGACCACCGCCTGCGGCGGCGGCTACTCGGACGCCGGGCAGCATTCGCAGACCCTGTGGGGCATGTTCGCCCACCTGCCCGGCATGAAGGTGGTGGTGCCGTCGAACCCCTACGACGCCAAGGGGCTGATGATCTCGGCGATCCGGGACGACAACCCGGTGGTCTACATGTTCCACAAAGGGGTGTTGGGTCTCGGCTGGATGACCCCGAACCCCCGGGCGATCGGACCGGTGCCGGAGGAGCCCTACACGGTGCCGATCGGGAAGGCGGCGGTGGCCCGGGAAGGAAGCGACGTGACGGTGGTGACGGTCGGGCTCACCGTCCACCGTGCCCTCGACGCCGCCGAGACCCTCGCAGACAAGGGCATCTCCGCCGAGGTGATCGACCTGCGCAGCCTCGTCCCCCTCGACCGGGAGGCGATCGTCGAGTCGGTGAAGAAGACCCACCGGCTCCTCGTCGTCGATGAGGACTACCGCAGCTTCGGGATGACCGGCGAGGTGGTCGCCACCGCCGTGGAAGGGGCGTTCGACTACCTGGACGCACCTCCTCTCCGTGTCGCCGTACCCGACGTCCCGATCCCCTACAGCCGGCCCCTCGAACAGTTCGTCCTCCCCGACGCCGACAAGATCGTGGCCGGGGTCGAGACGCTGATGGCCGGGTAGGCGGCGGTGGCCGTCGAGGTTCTCATGCCGGTCATCACCGCCGAAGGTGAAGACGGGGTGGTGACCGCTTGGCTGGTGGACGGCGGGGATCGGGTGTCGGCCGACCAGCTGATCGCCGAAGTCCAAGCCGAGAAGGTGGCCGAGGAGGTACGGGCACCGGCGGAGGGCATCGTCTACGACCTCGTCCCCGTCGGCGAACCCGTTCCTCAGGGCAGCCCCATCTGCAGGATCGCCGCCGCCGAAGAGGCCGAAGGGACCGAGACCGCCGAAACGGTGGGGGAGCCGCCATCGGCGGCTCCCCCCGCGGCCGGGGAGCGACCGCGCGCATCCCCGGCGGCCCGCCGGGTGGCCCGGGAACTGGGTGTCGACCTGTCGACGGTCACCGGTTCGGGTCCGGGAGGCCGCATCACCGAAGCGGACGTGCGGGCAGCGGCGACCCCGCCGGGTCGGGCCCTCAGCGGTCTGCGGGCGGTGATCGCCCGGAACATGAGAGAGAGTGTCCGCACCACCGCCCCGGTCACCCTCACGTCGACCGCCGACGTCACCAACGTACCGGCCGGACACCTCACCGCCAGGGTGGTGCGGACGGTGGCGACGGTCCTCCCCGACCATCCTCCGCTGTGGGGCACCCGTGACGGCGACCGGTTCATCCCCGCCGTGTCGGCGGACGTCGCCGTGGCCGTCCAGACCGACGACGGCCTGGTGGCGCCGGTGGTGCGGGACCCGGCGGCGAAGACCGTCGAGGAGGTGGCGGCCGAGATCGCCGCCCTCGCCGAACGGGCCCGGGCGAAGAGCCTGGAAGCCGTCGACTACGAAGGGGCGTGTTTCACGGTCACCAACCTCGGCCCCTACGGGGTGGAGGCGTTCACGCCGATCATCAACCCGCCCCAGATCGCCATCCTCGGGGTGGGGGCGATCCGGACGGTCCCGGGGTTCGGGTCGGGCGGTCAGGTGGAGGCGAGACGTCAGATGGTCCTCAGCCTCACCTTCGACCATGCCTTCGTCGACGGCGCCCCCGCCGCCCAGTTTCTGGCGGCGGTCCGTGAACGGTTGGAGGGCGGCGACGGGTAGGTCCCCGGTGCCGTCACCGCCGGGGGCCTTCGACCCTTCTTCGGGGAGGACGGGGCGCGTAGCTTGGTCGGCATGGGCAGCGACGACCGGCGTCGGCGTGTCCTCATCGTGGGGGCCGCCGGACGCGACTTCCACAACTTCAACGTCGTCTACCGGGACGACCCGTCCGTCGAGGTGGTGGCCTTCACCGCCACCCAGATCCCCGGAGTCGCCGGCCGACGGTATCCGCCGGAACTGGCCGGCGACCTCTACCCGGACGGCATCCCCATCGAAGGAGAGGAGAAGCTGGAGGAGCTGGTCGGCCGTCTCTCCGTCGACGAAGTGGTGTTCGCCTACTCCGACGTCCCCCACACCCATGTCATGCACGTCGCGTCGCGGGCGCAGGCGGCCGGGGCGGACTTCACCCTCCTCGGGCCCAAGTCGACCATGTTGTCGTCGTTGAAGCCGGTGATCGCCGTCACCGCCATGCGGACCGGCTGCGGCAAGTCCCAGACGTCCCGGTGGCTGTCCCGGCATCTGCGGGAACGGGGATTGACGGCGGCGGTGCTGCGTCACCCCATGCCCTACGGGGATCTGGTGGCGGCCCGGGTCCAACGGTTCGCCGACCTCGCCGACCTGTCCGCCGCCCACTGCACCGCCGAGGAGCGGGAGGAGTACGAGCCGCACATCGCCTTCGGCAACGTCGTGTACGCCGGAGTGGACTACGCCGCCATCCTCGCCGCCGCCGAGCAGGAGGCGGACGTGGTCATCTGGGACGGAGGCAACAACGACTTCTCCTTCGTCCGGCCCGACCTGGGCGTCGCCGTCGTCGATGCTCTCCGTCCCGCCCAGATGGACCAGTACCACCCGGGAGAGACCGTCGTCCGGATGGCCGACGTGGTGGTGGTGAACAAGGTCGATGCCGCTCCCGACGAGCTGGTCGCCGAAGCCCTGGAACGGGTGAAGACCCTCAACCCGACAGCCACGATCGTAAAGGCGGCCTCCCCGGTCCGCCTGGACGACCCTGAGGCCGTCACCGGCCGGAAGGTGATTGTGGTGGACGACGGGCCGACGATCACCCACGGAGGGATGCCGTATGGGGCCGGGTTCGCGGCGGCGGTGGCGGCCGGCGCCGCCGAGATCGTCGACCCCCGCGACTCCGCCGTCCCCGAGATCGCCGAGATCTACGAGACGTACCCGCACATCGACCGCGTGCTCCCCGCCGTCGGATACAGCGACCACCAGCTCGTCGCCCTCGCCGAGACGATCGAACGATCCGACGCCGAACTGGTGGTGTCGGGGACCCCCATCGACCTGGCCGCCCTCATCGACGTCGACAAGCCGGTGGTCCGGGCCCGTTACGAATACACCGACGCCGGCCTGCCCACCCTCGCCTCGGTCGTGGACGGGTTCCTCACCGACCGGGGCCTCCTCTGAGGGTCGGCCCTTCGGACGCTACGGGCCGCCGACGTCGGCGAAGGCGCTTTACGAAAGCGGACGGGAC
>WFOA01000137.1 GCA_015488325.1 Acidimicrobiia bacterium
GAGATAGGCGGTCACTACGCCGGGCGGCGGCACCGGCGGCCGCTCGGGCCGGCCGTCCAGCACCACCCGCATGTAATCAATCCAGATGGGCAGGGCGGCCCGGCCGCCGGCCTCGCCGCGCCCCAGCGTGCGGGGCTGGTCGAAGCCCACCCACACCGTGGCCACCACTCGTGCCCGTTTCTCCGAGATCTTCGTTCGTCGGGGCCTCTCCCTCGACTTCGGGGGCTCCTGGCTGCTGCCCCGCATCGTCGGTCTGCAGCGGGCCAAGGAGCTCGCCCTGTCGGGCCGGATGGTGGAGGCCGACGAGGCCCTGGCCCTCGGGTTGGTCCTCGACGTGGTCGATCCCGACGAGCTGGAGCCGACCGTCGCCCGGATCGCCGACGGGTTCCTCCAAGGTGCGCCCGTCGCCCAGATGTTCGCCAAGCAGGCCATCGACCGGTCGTGGGATGGGAGCTTCGAGGAGGCGTTGAGCTGGGAGGGGCAGTCGCAGTCGATCTGTCTGTCCACCGACGACTTCGTCGAAGGGGTGCTCGCCTTCCACCAGAAGCGCCCTCCCCGATGGAAGGGCGGGTGAGGTTCAGCGACGACCGTGGCGCAGCAGCAGCGCCACCGCCTCCACCCGGGAATGGACTTCGAGCTTGCCGAGGATGTGCTGGACGTGGTTGCGGACCGTCGTCGGTGAGATGTACAGCCGTTCGGCGATGGCCGCACCGGAGAGGCCGTCGGCGAGCAGACCCAGGATCTCCCGTTCCCGGTCGGTGAGCCGTGTCAGCCGTTCGGCTTCCTCCGGCGAGGCGTCCGAGACGTCGCCGGGTCGGAGCCGGTCGGCGAGGATCCGTTCCAGCTCGAGGGGCAGGGCCACCTCCCGGACGAGGTGGACCAGGCGGATCTGGTCTCGGAGCTCGGGGCGGGGGACGACCGTCGTCGTCGACAGCCACATCGTTCGGCCGTCCTTCGTGTGCCCGATGACGTCCCGGGTGGCGACGATCTCGTCGGCGGGACCGGGATCCGACGCCATGCAGCATTCGTCGCAGACGGCGTCGCCGCAGCGGTCCGACCATTCGAGCACCTCCCAGCAGGGGCGTCCGAGGACCTCGTCCGCTTCGTAGCCGAACAGTTCGGTGGCGGCCTGGTTCCAGGCGAGGACCCGCAGGTCGCCGTCGATGGCGATCATGGCGTCGCCGGTGCGTCCCAGGGTGTCGAGGAGCTCGTCCAGGATGGACCGGTCCCCCGACCCGGACGCCGGTGCTGATGTCACGGTGCAACCACCTCGAAGGGGACTATATCGGGATTCGGATGATGCAGATGGATCAGGGGCGGAGGGTCGCCAGGATCCCGCCGGCGGCGAGGATCTCCCGCATCTCCGGTGGGAGAGGCTCACCCTGGGCGACCTGGCCGGTGGTGACGTTGCGGAAGGTGCCCTTCGACAGGTCCACCTCCGCTTCGTCGCCGGTGTCGACGATGAGTGGGGCGTCGGGGCAGACGAGGACGGGGAGCCCGATCGCCACGGCGTTGCGGAGGAAGATCCGGGCGAAGGACGAGGCGACGACGCAGGCGATTCCCAGGGCTTTGAGGTTCTCGGGGGCCGTCTCCCGGCTGGAACCGCAGCCGAAGTTGACGCCGGCGACCAGGATGTCGCCGGGACGGACCGTCGTGGCGAAGGAGGGATCGACCGACTCCAAGACGTGGAGCTTGCGCACCTCGACCGGCTCGACCGCGTAGGCGCCGGGGGAGAGGAGGTCGGTGCTGATGTCGTCGCCGAACAGCCACACCCGTCCCTTCATGACCTCATCCATCCTTCACCTCCCGGGGGTCGACCACCTTCCCGGCGATCGCCGAGGCGGCGACGGTCGCCGGCGACGCCAGGTAGATCTCGGCCTCCGACGACCCCATCCGGCCGGGGAAGTTGCGGTTGGACGCCGAGATGCCCCGTTCGCCGGGGCCCAACAGCCCGCCGTGGCCGCCGAAACAGGGTCCGCACCCGGGCGCGAGGATGGTCGCTCCCGCCTCGACGAGGGTGCCGATCGTCCCGGAGGCGAGGGCCTGTTCCATCACCGTCCGTGACGCCGGGGCGACGAGGAAGCGCACCCCCGGGGCGACTTTCTTGCCGCGGACGACGTCGGCGGCCGCTTCCAGGTCGTCGAGGCGGCCGTTGGTGCAGGACCCGAGGAACGCCTGGTCGATGGGGACGTCGCCGACGTCGGCGGCGGCGACGACCCGGTCGACGTCGTGGGGGAGCGCCACCTGGGGAACGAGCGCCGACAGGTCCAGGTGGTGGGTGGCGACGTATCCGGCGTCGGGGTCGGGTCGGGGAGCATCGGCGGGGGATTCCCCGAGGTAAGAGGCGGTGACGGCGTCGGCGGGGAAGATCCCGATCTTGGCGCCAAGCTCCACCGCCATGTTCGCCACGGTTAGCCGTCCCGACACGGGGGCGGC
>WFOA01000138.1 GCA_015488325.1 Acidimicrobiia bacterium
CGGACCGACCTCGTAGCAGCACGGCCCGATGGCCGGACCGATCGCCGCCCGTCGGGGTTGGATGCCTTCGCGCCGCATCGTCTCCAGCAACGCTTCGACGACGCCTCCCACCAGCCCCCGCCATCCGGCGTGGGCCACCCCGACACCGCCGTCGCCGTGGACCACCACCCCCGCACAGTCGGCGGTGAACACCGCCAAGGCCAGCCCGACGGTGGTCGTCACCAGTCCGTCGGCTTCACCGTGCGTCCCCGGGGCGTCCACCACCACGACCCGTGAACCGTGCACCTGGCTGACCGTGGCCCAGGAGGCACCGATCCCGAGGGTGTCGCCTACCCGCCGCCGGGCGGCGATGTCCGCCCGGAGGTCGCCGTCGGCCGCCGACGTGAAGGCGACACCCGGGCCCGGGGCGATCATCCTTGGACGAAGGGCGGGATGTCGAGGTCGTCGTCGCCGTCGTCGACCGGCGCGATCCCCAGGCCGGAGCGCTCCACCGGGCGTTCGGTGCTGCGCAGGGCGCGGCGTTGGCGTCGGCCGTCGAAGCCGGCGGCGATCACCGTCACCCTCATCTCCTCGCCGAGGTCGTCGTCGAGGACGGCCCCGAAGATGATCTCGGCCTCGTCGTCGGCGTGTTCGGCGACGACCTCGGCCGCCGACGTCACCTCGTGCAGTGCCATCGTCGAAGGGCCCGACACCGACAGGAGGACCCCTCGAGCACCCTCCATCGAGGTCTCCAGCATGGGGCTGGAGATGGCCCGCTGTGCCGCCTGGACGGCGCGTTCGTCTCCCGATGCCCGGCCGATGCCCATCACCGCGGTCCCGGCGTCCGCCAGGACCGTCTTCACGTCGGCGAAGTCGACGTTGATGAGACCCGGGGTGGTGATGAGGTCGGTGATCCCGGCGACCCCGTTCATCAGCACCTCGTCGGCCAGCCGGAACGTCTCGACGATCGGCGCCTTCGGGTCCCCCACCTCCAGGAGGCGGTCGTTGGGGATGACGATCAGGGTGTCGACCGCATCCCGGAGGGCTTGGATGCCCTGCTCGGCGTGCAAGGCCCGCCGTCGACCTTCGAACCCGAAGGGCCGCGTCACCACACCGACGGTGAGGGCCCCCAGGTTCCGGGCGACCTCCGCCACCACCGGCGCCCCACCGGTCCCGGTCCCACCCCCTTCGCCTGCGGTGATGAACACCATGTCGGCGCCTTTGAGGACGTCTTCGAGCTCTTGGCGATGGGCTTCGGCGGCCGCCCGGCCGATCTCCGGGTTCGCGCCCGCCCCCAGACCGCGGGTGATGTCCCGGCCGATGTCCAGCTTGACGTCGGCGTCGGACATCAACAGGGCCTGGGCGTCGGTGTTGAGGGCGATGAACTCGACGCCCCGGACCCCGGCCTCCACCATGCGGTTGACCGCGTTCACCCCGGCGCCCCCGACGCCGACCACTTTGATCACCGCCAGGTAGCTGCTGGGTTGTGCGGGTGTTCGAGCATTCATCTGGGGACCTCCAGGGCCAAAAGCTGAACTAGAGCTTTACACAACTCGCCGCACCACGTAAACCCCATATCCTTCACCTTCATGTAGATGTTCAACCTTCTCCGGGCTCGTCGACGTGCTCGACGTTCTGGGGCGCCTCCCCGTCGTCGGCCTGGGGAATCGACACGGCCGGCCTGGTAGGAGCGACGAGGGTGATCACCGCACCCTCGGGCGGTCGGGCGTCGACCACCGCGGCGAGGGCTCGCGCCTTCGCCACCATGTCGACCCCCCGGCCGAGACGGACACGGTATCCCGCCACCTCCGCCTCCAGCTCCTCTCGGCCCACCCGGATCACCGCCCCCGCCGCCAGATCGGCGCGAAGCTCGGCGGCGAAGACCAGCCCCGGCACCGGATCGGCACCCGGCTCGGGTTCCACGACGGCGAGCCTCGGGTCGGGTTCGGAGAGCCCGGTGAGGGAGACGCCGTCGACCGACGCGAGCACGAGCCCGGAGGGGCGACGGATCACCGCCACCGGGACACGTTCGGTCACCTTCACCCGGATCTGGCGGGGCCACGAACGCACGACCCGAACCGATTCCACCCAGGGGTCGGTCTCCAACAGGGCCTCGACCTCGGCGACGTCGACGGACACCAGGGGTGTCCCCGGCACGACCCCTGCTTCGACCAACAGCTCCTCGGCCCGGGACGAGGCGACACCGGAGACGACCACATCCTCGATCTGGAACAGCGGCGACCGGGCGACCCACACCCCTGCCGCCACCACCGCCCCCATCGCCAAGAGCGACAGCACCCGCCGCAGGGAGGAATGGGCCCGCTCCTCTTGGACCTGCCGTCGCCGTCGGGCGATGCGCGGATCGATCTGGGTCATCGTTCCTCCTCGAAGGCACCGACGAACCGAATCTCAGGTTCGAGGACGATCCCGGTGCGGTCTTCGACCCGCCGGGCCACCTCTCGAACGAGCTCCCAGATCTCGGTGGCGGTGGCACCGGGTTCGGCCACGAAGAAGTTGGCGTGCCGCTCCGACACGTACACCCTGCCCCGCCGCAGGCCCTTCAACCCCGCGGCGTCGATGATGCGACCGGCGGCGTCGCCCGGCGGGTTCTTGAAGACCGAACCGGCGTTGAGGGTCCCGCCGGGTTGATGCTCCCGCCGCCAGCGGGTGATCTCCCGCATCAGCCGTTCGCCTTCGCCAGGGTCACCGGGGGTGGTCTGGAAACTGGCGTCCACCACGACTTCGTGGTCGGCGAGGTTGGAGTGACGGTACGAGAGCTCGAGGTCCTCCACCGAGCGCTCGGTCATCACCCCCTGTCGCAGATCCCACACGGAGGCCGACACGAGCACGTCCTTGGTCTCCCGGCCGTGGCATCCGGCGTTCTGGTGGACCGCACCCCCGACACTTCCCGGGATCCCGACGAAGAACTCCAGGCCGAGCCGACCTCGCTCCACGGCGGCCCGAGCCAGCCGGGGCAGGGCGACGGCCGCCCCCGCCACCGCACGCGTCCCTTCCCAGCGGACCTGGCCGAACCCTTCGGCCAGGCAGACGACGACGCCGTCGAAACCGTCGTCGGCGACCACGACGTTGGAGCCTCTGCCCAGCACGACCACCGGGACTCCGGCTTCGACCACCGCCCGCCCCACCAGACCGAGGTCGTCGAGGTTGCGGGGTGTCGCCAGCCAACGGGCCGGACCACCGACCTTGTAGGTGGTCCGAGGCGCCAGAGCCACGTTGGGACGAACCCACTCTTCGCCGACGAACTCGTCCCAGTCACCCACGGCCCTCTCCTTCGGCGAGACGGGCCAGCAGCTCCCCCGGGACGACGGTCACGTCACCGGCTCCCATGGTGATCACCAGGTCGCCGGCGTCGACCCGATCGGCGAGGAAGGACGCGAGGTCGGCGAGGTGGGGGACGTAGTCGACCGACCCGCTGACCCGCTCGACGGCGGCTGCGACCAGTTCACCGGTGACACCGGGGATGGGGTCCTCGCGGGCTCCGTACACGTCGGTGACGACGACCCGGTCGGCCAGGGCCAGGGCCTGACCGAACTCACGATGCAGGGCCTGGGTGCGCGAATAGAGGTGCGGCTGGAACACCGCCCACACCCTGCCCGGATGACTGCTGCGTGCCGCCCGGAGGGTCGCCGCCACCTCGGTGGGATGGTGGGCGTAGTCGTCCACGACCGTCACCCCCGCCACCGTCCCCCGATACTCGAACCGCCGCCGGACACCCTGGAACCGGGAGATCCCCGCTGCCGCCTCCTGCGGGTCGGCACCCATGCGCGCCGCCAGGATCAGGGCACCGGCGGCGTTACGGGCCATGTGGAGGCCGGCGCGGGGGACGTGCACCGTCAGGTCGAGGTCGGGACCGGTCAACCGGAACGCCACCTGACCGACCCCCGGCGTCACCTCCGTCATCCGGTAGTCGGCGGCGGTCGACGTCCCGTAGGTGGCGACGTCGGCCCGTTCGGCTACCCGACGTGAACCGGGGTCGTCGGCACAGGCGACGACCGGCCCGTCGACTCCCCGGGCAACCCGAACGAAGGCGTCTTCCAGGGCCTCGACGGACCCGAAATGCTCGACATGGTCGGCCTCGACGTTGGTGATGACGAGGCCGCCGAGATGGACCTGCTCGAAGGTACCGAACGCCTCATCCACCTCGAGGACCAACAGCTCGTCGGTTCCGACCACCGCGTTCGTCCCCAGCCCGCTCATCTCGGCTCCGATCACGAAGGACGGATCCCGCCCTGCCGCTCGGAGGGCCGCCACCAGCATCGCCGTGGTCGAGGTCTTGCCGTGGGTTCCGGTCGCCCCGATCGTCGGCTGCAGCTTCGACAGGGCCTCGAGGAGTGCCGGCCGTCGCCACACGGGCCGCCCCGCGTCGGCCGCGGCCCGGAGCTCGGGGTCCGTGTCCGGAACCGCCGACGAGGCAACCACCAGATCCACCTCGACCATCCGTTCGGGACGGTGCCCCGTCCACACTTCGATCCCGATGTCACCGAGCACCGCCAGCGACGCCGACGAACGGACATCGGAGCCGGTCACCACCCAGCCCCACCCGGCGAGGAGCTTGGCGAGGGCGCTCATCCCGGCGCCCCCGGCTCCGACCAGATGGATCCGTCGATACCCCGACAGGTCAGCCATGGAGTTCCTCCAGGGCCTCGGCGATCCGGTCGGCGGCGTCGGGACGGGCGAGGGTGGACGCCGCCTCCGCCATCCGGTGGAGACGGTCCCGGTCGGCGAGGAGCCCCTCCACCACGGTGCCCAGTCGACCGAGGTCGGCCTCGGCGAGGACCACCGCCGCTCCGGCGGCCTCCAAGACCTCGGCGTTGGCCCGCTGATGGCGTCCCGACCCGAAGCTCCCCGGCACGAGGACGGCCGGGGTCCGGGTGGCCGTCAGCTCCGCCACGGCACCGCCGGCCCGGGCGACGACGAGGTCGGCGGCGGCGTAGAACAGGTCCATGCGGTCTTCGAACTCGACGATCCTCCAGGTCACCTCCCCACCGGCGGCGCCACCCCCCATCCGGGCTGCATGGTCGCGCCCCGCGAGGTGCACCACCTGCAGAGGTCCGGCGCTCCAGGTCGACACGAGCTCGCCGACCGCTTCGTTGAGGGCTCCCGCACCCAGACTGCCCCCGAACACACCGAGGGTCGGGACGTCCCCTCGGAGCCCGTACCGCCGGGTCGCCTCGGCCCGGAGTCGGCCACGGTCGAAACGGGCCAGGGGTCTCCGCAACGGGTTGCCCACCCATTCGGCCCGGAGGTGACGGGTACGCGGGAAGGACCCGAACACCCGGACGGCGAAGGGCGACATCACCCGGTTTGCGAGACCGGCTTCGGCGTTCTGCTCGCTGAGGACCAAGGCCGCTCCGATCCGCCGAGCGGCCCACCCGGCGGGGACGGTGACGTAGCTGCCCATCCCCAGCATCACCCGCACGCCCCTCGCCGCCAACTCCGTCCGCAGACGGCGCACCGCCCGCAGCACGACACCGGGGACCGCCAGGTTGGCGGTGGTGAGTCGGCGTTGCAGCCCCGCCAGCTCGACCCCGACGAAGGGAAACCCGGCCTCCGGCACCGCCGTCGCCTCGAGCCGTGACCCGCCGACGAAGAGGATCGACTCACGGGACACACCCCGGGCGGCCAGGGCTTCGGCCACCGCCAGGGCCGGGTACACGTGCCCGCCGGTACCGGCGGCGGCGATGGCGTACGTCACGACTCCGCACTCCGGCCCCGCTGCGCAACGTTGACGAGGATGCCGAGCGCCCCCATCGACACGACCAGGGCCGAGCTCCCGTACGACACGAAGGGCAGGGTGATCCCGGTGATGGGCATCACCCCCAACACCCCGCCGATGTTGATGAGGGCCTGGACCGCGAACCAGGCGGTGATCCCCGCCGCCAGCATCCGCCCGAACGGGTCGGGTGCCCGCACCGCCACCACCCATCCGGCGATGGTGAGCAGGGTGAAGAGAGCGAGCACGACCCCGGCACCGACCAGTCCGGTCTCTTCGCCGATGATGGCGAAGATGAAGTCGGTGTGGGCGTTCGGCAGGAAGAACCAGCGGGCACGGCTCGCCCCCAGCCCCACCCCGAACAGGCCCCCGGTCCCGAGGGCGAGGTAGCCCTGGATGAGTTGGTACCCGGTGCCGGCCGGGTCGGCCCAGGGGTCGAGGAAACCCGTGATCCGGGCGAACCGGTAGGGTTCGGCGACCGCCATCAGCGCCCCCGCCACGAGCGAGCCCCCGGCGGCCGCCGCCGTGAACCGGGCGGGGGCCGAAGACGCCAGCATCACCGCCAGACCGGCGGCGGCGATGACCATCGTCGTCCCCAGGTCGGGTTCGAGCATCACCAGCAACCCGACGATCCCGAGGATGGCCACCACCGGGGCGAGGAAATGACCGAACTGGTCGAGCATCCGCCGTTTCCGCTCCAGCACCGCGGCGAGGGCGATCACGACGGCCGGTTTGGCGACTTCGGAGACCTGCAGGGTGAAGGGTCCCAGCGGCAGCCAGCGCCTCGCCCCGCCGTCTTCGATCCCGACGACGAGCACGAGGACGAGGAGGGCGACGGCCACCAGGTAGATGGGCAGGGCGAGCTTGCGGTACAGGCGGTAGTCGAGCCGAACCGTGACCGCCAGGACCGCCGCTCCGACCGCCGCTCCGAGAAGCTGGCGTTTGAGGAAGAACCATCCGTCGGCCCGGTCGGCGAGCGCCACCGCCGACGATGCCGACGCGGTGGCGGTGATCCCGATCACCAGCAGGGCGGCGGCGACCGCCATCAGCGCCGTGGCCGCCCGGCCGTTGACCTTGGCCGCTTCGCTTCGGCGGCGTGCCGCGGTCCGGGCCTGGGTGATGGACGTGACCTTCACCGTCATCGTGCGACCTCCTCGTGCATCAACGTCGAAACCGCCTCGGCGAACGCCTCTCCCCGTTCGACGTAGGAACCGAACATGTCGAAGGAGGCACACCCGGGAGCCAGCAGCACGGTGTCACCGGGGTTCGCCGCCTCCGCCGCCTCCCGCACCGCCGTCGTGAGGTCGGGTGCCCGGACGACCTTGCGGGGATCCATCTCCTGGAGGGAGGCCGCCGCCTCGCCGATGGCCACCACCCTCCTCACACCCCGATGGGCGACGAGGGGACGCAGGTCGAGGCCCTTCGCCTGTCCACCGGCGATGAGCACCACCGGTGCGAGGGCATCGATGGCGGCGAGGGCAGCGTGCGGGTTCGTGGCTTTCGAGTCGTCGACGAAGGTGACGTCTCGCCATCTCGCCACCTCCGTCCGGCGATGGGGGGCCGGCCGGAACCTGGACGCCACTTCGGCGATGGGCTCGGCCCTCACCCCGAGGCGGGTGGCGGCCACCGCCGCCAAGGCGAGGTCGGTGAGGAAGGTGGGGTCGGCGACCGCGACCTCTGCGAGGGGGAGCTCACCTCCGGGGAACCGGAGCATCCCCCCGCCGACACCCCAGCGGCCCTCGCCGGCGTCGGAGACCACCGGCCATCGCCGCGCCCGTGCAGACCCGACCAGGGTCGTCGCCCCCTCGTCGGTGGCGTCGTACACGAGGTCGTCTCCCGGACCCTGGCGTTCGAAGATGCGGGCTTTCGCCCGTCGGTAGGCGTCGACGGTCCGGTGCCAGTCGAGATGGTCGGCGGCGACGTTCGTCACCACCGCCACCCGGGGACGGAACGTGTCGACGAACCGGAGCTGGAAGCTGGAGACCTCGACGACGGCGACGTCGAGCACCGCGTCCACCGCCTGGGACAAGGGTGTCCCGATGTTGCCGAAGGGAGGTGCCTCGTAGCCTTCGGCCTCCAGCATCGACGAGATCAGCTCGGTGACGGTGGTCTTGCCGTTGGTGCCGGTCACGGCCACCACCGGGCGGTCGATGTGGCGGAACGCGAACTCGACTTCGCTCCACACCTCGACCCCGGCGGAGGCGGCGTCGACGAGGGGCGGCGACCATTCGGCGAACCCGGGGCTGGTGACCACGACGTCGATCCCGTCCAACAGTGCAGTGGTCCATTCCCCCGAGACCACGACGAACCCGGCCGCCGCCAACCGTTCCGCCCGGGTTTCGTCACGTTCGTAGACGACCACCCGATGGCCGATCCGGTCGGCGAGCCGAGCAGCCGCCGTACCGGAGACTCCGGCGCCGAGGACGAGCATCCTCACAGCAGACCCTCCACCCGGATGAAGTCGCCGTAGAAGAACCCGAGGGCGAGGCCGACGCCGATCCCGGCGAGGATCCAGAACCTGATCACGATCGTGGTCTCCGGCCATCCGAGGAGATCGAAGTGGAAATGGAACGGTGCCATCCGAAAGATCCGCTTCCCGAAGAGGCGGAAGCTCGCCACCTGGAGGATGACCGACACGGTCTCCGCCACGTACAGCCCGGCCAGGACGACCAAGAGGAGTTGGGTGTTGGTCAACAGTGCCATGGCGGCCAGCAGACCGCCGATGGCGTTCGAGCCGACGTCTCCCATGAAGATCCGGGCGGGAGGCGCGTTCCACCAGAGGAACCCGAGCACCGCCCCCAACATCGCCGCCGACACGATGGCGACTTCCCGAGGGTCGGTCGCGGCGTAGATGTCGGGGTTCCGGGACTGCCAGAAGGCGATGATGGTGTAGGCACCGAACATCAGCGCCGCCGAACCCGCTGCCAGGCCGTCCATCCCGTCGGCGAGGTTGGCGCCGTTGGCGGCACCGGTGAGCATGATCAGGACCCAGATGGCGAAGAAGGCGCCGAGGTCGATGCCGAGGGGCCGCACGAAGGACAGCTCGGTGCTCACCCCGGCCGCGTTCGCCCCCATCGCGAACACCAGGGCCACGGCGAGCTGACCGGCGAACTTCACCCGTTTGCTGAGCCCCAGGGACCGCTGCCGGGTGGTCTTGATGTAGTCGTCGAGGAAGCCGATCGCCGCCATCCCGACGAGGGCGACGACCGCCAAGATGCCACCACTCCGGAACGGCTCCACCTCGAAGGTGAAGCCTTCGGCCCGTGTCCAGAGGCGAACGTGGGCGAGGGCGTAGGCGGCGAGGGCCGCGGCCACCATCACCACCCCACCCATCGTCGGTGTCCCCTGCTTGTGGGCGTGCCCGGGGATGTCGGACTGGATGAACTGCCCGATGCGGCGTCGCCGGAGGATCCGGATGGCGATGGGGGTGCCGAAGATCGACACGGCGAGCGCCAGCGACCCGGAGACGAGGAGGGCGATCACGATCGCACACCCCGTTGGGCGAGGCGGCGGACCACGGCCCGGTCGTCGAAGGGGATCACCCGGTCACCGACCTCTTGGCCCTGTTCGTGGCCCTTGCCGAGGACGAGAACGAGGTCGGAGGGTCCCGCCAGCTCCAAGGCGATCCCGATGGCCCGCTCTCGGTCGACCTCACGGACCACCTCGGCCTCGCCGGGCACCCCCGCCATCACCTCGTCGATGATGGCTTCGGGATCTTCCGTGCGGGGGTTGTCGGAGGTGACGACCGTGACGTCGGCCGCCGCTGCCGCCGCTCCCATCAGGGGACGCTTCTCCCGGTCCCGGTCGCCCCCTGCTCCGAAGACGACGATCACCCGCCCGGCGGCGAGACGGCGGGCCGTGGAGATGGCCGCCGCGATGGCGTCGGGAGTGTGGGCGTAGTCGACCACGACTCCGACCGCACCGTCCACGGCGACGAGCTCGAAGCGTCCCGGCACCGGCGGGGCGTCGGCGAGGGCCGCCGCCGCCTCGGCCAGGTCCCAGCCGAGCGCCACGGCGCAGCCCAGGGCGACGAGCCCGTTCGCCACGTTGAAGCGTCCCGGGAGGGGCACCCTCACCTCCACCGTCCGTCCCCGATACGTCACCGTCACGAGGGAACCGGCGAGGGAGGTCTCGACGATCCTCCCGACGAGGTCGGCGTCGGCAGAGAGCCCCACGGTGATCGTCGGGGTCGACACCTCGGCGGCGAGGCGAGCCCCGAAGGGGTCGTCGGTCCAGATCACCGCCGTCCGCGTACGGTCCGGGCGGAACAGCTCCCGCTTGGCGGCGAAGTACCGCTCCACGTCACCGTGGAAGTCGAGATGGTCCCGACCCAGGTTGGTGAAGGCCGCCACCGCGAAGCCGGTGGCGTCGACCCGTCCGAGGGCCAGGGCGTGGGACGACACCTCCATGGCGACGACGTCCGCCCCCCGACGCGCCATCTCGGCCAACATCCGCTGCAGGTCGCTCGCCTCCGGAGTGGTTCGCACCGAGGGGATGACCTTCCCGCCGACGCGAGCCTGGATGGTGCCGATCATCCCGGGGAGATGGCCGGTACCCGACGCGATCGCCTCCAGCAGGTGGGTGACGGTGGTCTTGCCGTTCGTTCCGGTGACGCCGACGACGGCGAGCCGCTCCGAGGGTCGACCGTGCACCTCCGCCGCCAGCGGGCCGAGGGCCCGGCGGGTGTCGGCGACGACGATCCGGGGGACGGCCACGTCGACGTCCCGGTCCACCACCACCGCCGGAGATCCCGCTGCGACGGCCTCGTCGACGAAACGGTGGCCGTCGGTGCGAAAGCCGCGTATCGCCACGAACAGGCTCCCCTGCCCGGCCTCGTGCGAGTCGTGGGTCACGTCGACCACCCGTACGCCGCCGTCTCCCACGAGTCGGCCGGACACCACGGCGGCGAGCCGATCGAGGCGCTCACCCCGTGATGCCATCGGGAGTCACCCCCAGTCGGTGCAGCGCCGCCTCCATCACCACCGAGAACGCCGGGGCGGCGGCCCGCCCGCCGGTGGAGAACTCGGGTGCCGGACTGTCCACCACCACCGCGACCACGATCTTGGGATCGTCGATGGGCGCCATCCCCACGAAGCTGGCGATGGTCTGGTTGGTGTAGCCCTCCGGTCCGTACTTGTCGGCGGTCCCCGTCTTGCCGCCGACCCGGTATCCGGGGACCGAGGCGGCCTTTCCGGTCCCGGCGGCGACCACGCTGGCCAGCAGCTCGCGCATGACCCAGGCCGTCCGTTCGGAGACGACACGCCTGGTCTCGGGTGTCACGGTGCTCACCTCCCCGTCGACGTCGATCCGCCCGGTCACGAGGTGGGGCTGGATCCAGACGCCGTCGTTGGCGATGGCTGCGTAGGCCGCCGCCATCTGGAGGGGGGTCACCGCCACGCTGTATCCGATGGCCGCCGACGCCCAACAGGACGAGCAGCCGGGATCGATGCCGATCGCACCCGGAGCCTCCCCCGGATAGTCGATCCCGGTCGGACTCCCCTGCCCGAAGCGCCGCATGTATTCGACGAGGGTGTCCCGGGGGATCCGTTCCTGGATCTTGATGGTGCCGACGTTCGACGAGATGGTGAAGACCTCACGAACGGTCATCGACCGGGTCTCGTGGGGCGAGAAGTCCCGGAAGCAACCGTAGATGTCGTCTTCGTTCGACCGGCACGCTCCAGGCGTCACCTCATAGGTGTCGGCGACGTCGGGGATGATGGTGTCCAAATCTGCCACTCCCGTGTCCAACGCCGCGGAGACCGTGATGAGTTTCTGGGTGGATCCGGGCTCGTACATGTCCCGTACGGCGAAGTTGGAGAACGAACCGCCGTCGGAGGCGCGGCGGAGCTCGGGATCGTAGGTAGGAGCACCCGCCATCGCCAACACCTCGCCGGTTTCGGCGTCGAGTACGACGATCCAGCATTGCTCGGCCCCGGTCCGCTCCAAGGTGTCGGCACAGGTGGACTGGGCCGTGTACTGCAAGGGCAGGTCGAGGGAGGTGACGAGGTCTTCGCCGGGGATGGCCGGTTCGATGGAGCGTGGAGCGAGGGGGATGACCCGACCCGCCGGGTCCTGTTCCAGCACGAGCTCGCCCGGGGTGCCCCGCAGCGCCGAGTCGTAGGCGTACTCCAGCCCTTCGATGCCGTTCCCGTCGATGTCGGCCACACCCACGACCTGGGCGGCGACGGTCCCGGCCGGGTACACCCGCTTCGCCTCCGGATGGGAGTAGACACCCGCCAGGTCCAGGGCCTCCACCTCCTGGGCCACGTCGAGCTCGACCTGGCGGGCCAGGTAGACGAAGTTCCGTCCCGACTCGAGGGCCGCCAACAGGTCGGCGGTGTCGCCACCGGTTCGAATCGCCACCTCTTGGGCGGTGAGCAGGGGATCTTCCACCTGGTCTGGTATCGCGTAGATGCTGCGTGCCTCGACCGTCATCGCCAGGGGATCGCCGTTCCGGTCGAAGATCTTGCCTCGGGTCGGTGCGACCGTCTTGCGGGTGAGGCGCTGGGCCAGGCCCCGTTCGGCGTACTCGGCGGCCCGCACCACCTGGACCTGGACCAGCCGGTACCCCAACCCGGCCCAGGCGAGGACGAGGGCCATGCCGACCACGAGCAGACGGGACCGGACGGACGGGGCGGCGCGGGCGGCTCGACGTGCCGCCACCGTTCAGCTCCTGAGCTGGAGACCGAGCCGCCTTCGTGCTCGAAGGTTGCTCCACCCGGCTCCAGCGCGTCGTCGGGTGATCATGGTGCCGCCGCCAACCGGTCGATCTCGATCCAGCGGGGGTCGGCGTCGCGCATGTCGACGACGACCCCGGAGACGAGGAGCGGCCGCCGCTGCGTGGGGTAGACGAACCCGAGCTCTTCGGCCAGAGGAGCGATCCGCGCCGGGTTCTCGAGCCGGGCGATCTCCAGCCGGAGCTGGGTGTTCTCGGTCTCCGCCTGGGCGATGCGGGCTTCGAGCTCCGCCAGCTCGAAGGCACCCCGATCCAAGGCGGTGCGGGCCAGGGCCAGCCCCACGAAGGCGACGACCACCACCAGGGTGAAGACCATCCACGGTGCGATCGGACGGCGCCGGGGACGGCGACCTTCGAGGACCCGCAGCCGGGGAGGTACCGTGATCGAGCGGACCGGACGCGCCGTCATGCCGCCACCTTCTCTGCCGCCCGCAGCCGGGCGGACCGGGCCCGGGGGTTGGAGGCGACCTCTTCGGCTCCGGGCCGGAGCGGCTTCGGGGTGAGGATGCGCAGTTCGGGGCGGGCGCCGCACGCGCAGACGGGGAGCGCGGGCGGGCAGACGCAGCGGCCCGCACCGGCACGGAACCGGCGTTTGACGATCCGGTCTTCGAGGGAGTGGTAGGAGATGGCGACGCACCGCCCGCCCGGCTCCAGCACGTCGATGGCGGCGTCCACCCCTTCGGCGATGGCCGCGAGCTCGTCGTTGGTGGCGATCCGCAGAGCCTGGAACGTCTTTCGGGCGGGATGGCCCCGACGACGTCGGGCGGCCGGCACCGCCGCCGCCACGACGTCGGCCAGTTCGGTGGTGGTCGAGAGCGGCCGTGCCGCGACGATCGCCCGGGCGATCTGGGCGGCGTGGGGCTCCTCACCCCATTCCCGGAGGATCCGGATCAGGTCCTCGACCGGCCAGGTGTTGACGATGTCGGCGGCGGTGAGGGGGGAAGACGGGTCCATCCTCATGTCGAGGGGACCGGCGGTCCGGTACGAGAAGCCCCGCCCGGGGGTGTCGAGCTGGTGGGACGACACCCCGAAGTCGAACAGGACGCCCCGCACGTCCTCGACGCCGATCCGGTCCAGGTGGGTGGCGAGATCCCGGAAGTCGCCGGCGACGAACCGGACGGGGAGGTCGGCCGCGTTCGGGGCGGCGTTGGGGTCGCGGTCGATGCCGATCATCCGCACCCGATCTCCGAACGCTCGCAGGAGGCTCCGGGTGTGCCCACCTCCACCGAAGGTGGCGTCCACGACCACGCCCGGGAGGACGGGACGGAACAGCTCGACGACCTGGTCGGCCAGTACCGGCCTGTGGTAGTCGCGCTCATCTCGTTCCTCCTTCGTCGGTCCTTCTGTTCCCTGGTTCTGGCCCATGGCCAGCCCCCCGGGCGCTGGCACCAAACAGGAAGCGGGCGGAGTCAGGGGCCTTCCATTTGGTTCCGGGGGGCTGGCGATGGGTCAGGTACCCGCCGCCGCCTTGGCTGTTCACCCTGTCTTCTCGTCGCCTTCTTCGGCGTCTCCCTCCTCGTCGACGTCGATCAGTTCTTGGTCCTGGCGTTCCTGTTCCCGGTCGTAGACGTCTTTGTTCCACAGCTCGATGTGGTCGTACACACCGACCATGTACACGTCGGACGGAGCTTCGATGGAGGCGAAGTCCCGCAATTCGGGGTTGAGCCGGAGACGTCCCTGCTTGTCGAGGATCTGCTCCGAGGCCTGACCGAAGAAGGCCCGCTGTTTCCTCCGGTTCTTGGGGGTGGGAGGCAGCGACGAGATCTGTTCGGCCTCCCGCCTCCACACCGACATCGGGAAGACGACCAGTTGGCCGTCCCGACCTTTGGTGACGACGCACCGGCGGGTGACGGCGTCGTCTTCGACGACGGTGAAGCGGTCGCGAAACGTCGACGGCAACACGACCCGTCCCTTGGCGTCGACCGTGTGGAGATACGTCCCGACAAACACACCACTGCTTCCGTCCGTCCCACCGGTCCCTCCTCGGGGTCACCGGTCGCGCCACTATGCCCCACTTCGCGCCCTTTGTCAAC
>WFOA01000139.1 GCA_015488325.1 Acidimicrobiia bacterium
CCCGTGCCCCACCGCCGTCCCGACACCACCCCCGACGCCCGATGAGGATCGGCGTCGACGTCGGAGGCACCAACACCGACGCCGTCGTCCTCGACGGCGACGGCGTGCTCGCCACCGCCAAGACCCCGACGACCGACGACGTCACGACGGGGATCGTCGAAGCGATCGAGACGGTGATCGGCGCCTCGGGAGTCGACCCGGACGCCGTCGACGCCGTCATGATCGGGACCACCCACTTCACCAATGCGGTGGTCCAGCGCAGGGACCTCGCCCCGGTGGCGGCGGTGCGCCTGGCGCTGCCGTCGGGAGCCTGCCTGCCTCCGATGGTGGACTGGCCGGAGGACCTGCTCGAAGCATCCGGGGCACGCCCCTTCGTCCTCCACGGAGGTCTCGAGTTCGACGGCACCCCCATCGCCGAGCTCGACCCGGACGAGATCGAAGCCGTCGTGCGGAGCGTATCGTCGGCCGGGATCCGCAACGTGGCCGTCACCGCCACCTTCTCTCCCGTCGACCCCTCCATCGAGCGCCGGGTAGGGGCGATGCTCACCGAACTCGACCCGACCCTCGATGTCACCTTCTCCCATGAGATCGGACGGCTCGGCCTGCTGGAACGGGAGAACGCCACCATCCTCAACGCTGCCCTGCGGCCCCTCGCCGCCGCCACCATCGAAGGGTTCCGGCGGGCGGTCGCCCGCCTCGGGCTCGCAGCCGACGTCTACCTCACCCAGAACGACGGGACGCTCATGCAGGCAGAGTTCGGGCGCCGCTATCCGGTGCTCACCTTCTCGTCGGGTCCGACGAACTCGATGCGGGGCGCCGCCTACCTGTCGGGACTCGGCGACGCCATCGTCGTCGACATCGGCGGCACCACGACCGACGTCGGCGCCCTCACCAACGGGTTTCCCCGCGAAGCCTCCCTGGCCGTCGACATCGGCGGCGTCCGCACCAACTTCCGGATGCCCGACGTGGTCTCCGTCGGCCTCGGCGGCGGTTCCATCGTCCGGCCCCGACCCGACGGTGTGGCGATCGGCCCCGACAGCGTCGGATACCGGATCGTCGAAGAGGCCCAGGTGTTCGGCGGCCCGACCCTCACCGCCACCGACGTCGTCGTGGCCGCCGGCCTGGCCCAGGTGGGTGACCGATCCCGGGTCGCCCACCTGGCCTCGGACCTCGTCGACTCGGCCCTCGAACAGATGCGGACGACCATCGACGAGACCATCGACCGCATGCGACTGTCGGCGGACCCGGTCACGGTGGTCGTGGTGGGCGGCGGCCGCATCCTGGCCCACGGCCCCCTGTCGGCGGCCGCCCGGGTCGTCGTCCCGCCCCACCATGCCGTCGCCAACGCCATCGGCGCCGCCATCGCCCAGGTGAGCGGCGAGGTGGACCGGGTGGTCTCCCTCGGCGACCGTGACCGGGCCGAAGCACTGGCAGAGGCACGCCGCGCCGCCGAGGAACGGGCCATCGCCGCCGGGGCGAAACCCGACACGATCCGGGTGGTCGACGTCGAAGACATCCCCCTCACCTACCTCCCCGGCAACGCCGTCCGGGTCCGGGTGAAGGTGGTAGGAGAGCTGGCGACGGGAACAGACCGTGTGGCAGATCGCTGAATCCGACCTCCCGGCCATCTCGATCGGTGCCGCCATCCTCGGCACCGGCGGCGGCGGCAACCCGTACCTGGGGATGCTGCGGGTCCGGGAGCTGCTCCGCCGAGGCCGCCGGATCCGGGTGATCGACCCCGAAGACCTCCACGACTCGGACCTGCTGGTCGTCTCGGGGGCGATGGGGTCGCCGACGGTCTCGTACGAGAAGCTGGCCCGTGGCGACGAAGAAGCCGAAGCGGTTCGGGCGCTGGAACGCCACCTCGGCAGGCGATTCACCGCCGTCGCCCCCCTGGAGATGGGGGGCGGGAACTCGATGGCGGCGCTGTGTGTCGGCGCCCTCGTCGACCTGCCGGTGGTGAACGGTGACGGGATGGGGCGGGCCTTCCCCGAGCTCCAGATGATCACCTACCTGATCTACGGCGGGACGCCTTCCCCGTCGGCGGTCGCCGACGACAAGGGCAACCGGGTGGTGATCGACGAAGTGGTGGATGCCCGCTGGCTCGAACGGATCGCCCGGGCGGTCACGATCGAGGTCGGCGGCCACGCCGGTCTGGCGACGGCGGTGATGGACGGCGCCCACTGCAAGGCGTCGATCATCCCCCGCACCCTGGAGCTCGCCCACAGGATCGGGACGGCGGTCCTCCGGGCCCGGGACGAGAAAGCCGATCCGGTCGATGCCATGCTCGCCGTCTGCGGGGGGCGCCGCTACCTCAGAGGCAAGATCGTCGACGTCGAACGCCGTCTGGCCCGAGGGTTCGCCCGGGGTCGGGTCGAGTTGGTCGGGTTCGGGGACGACTCGGGACGAACCGTCGTCATCGACTTCCAGAACGAGAACCTCGTCATCTGGGAGGACGGCGAGGCGACGGTGACAGTCCCCGACCTCATCACGATCGTGACCAGCGACCGTGGCGATCCGGTCACCACCGAACTGCTCCGATACGGCTACCGGGTCGACGTGTTGGTCCTCCCCTGCCCGGAGCAACTGAAGACCGAACGGGCACTCGCCGTGGTCGGCCCCCGCGCCTTCGGGTACGACGTCGAGTACCGACCCTTCGCCTAGGCGGGCTCAGGGACGGTATCGAGGGAGATGACGATGGACCAGCCGGACGTCGTTGTGTTCGTGCAGCTCGGTGATCCGCCCCTCCTGCACCCGGATGACGTCGACGCCGTGGTTCTCCCACGGCTCGCCGGTGGCGGTCGTCGCCGATTCCTCCCACAGCACGGCCGCCCATTCGCCGTCGACGATCCTGCGGCGGATCCGGAAGTCGACGTCTCGGAGCAGACCCGCCGAGAACTCGAAGAAACGCCTGGCGTCTTCCCGTCCCCGCAGGTCGGCCTGGCCGAGGAAGCGGACGTGGACGTCCTCGGCGAAGAGGGCGAGCATCCCTTCGAGGTCCCCGGCCAGAAACGACCCGTAGAGCGACTCGACGACCCTGCGGGTGGTCTCTTCGGTCACGGGCGCCGCCTCCGCTCCTCCAGGGCGGCGAGGACGTCTTCGGGGGTGACGGGGAGGCGGTCGAAGGGGGCGCCGACGGCGTCGGAGACGGCGTTGGCGACGGCCACCGCCACCGGCACCACCGGCGGCTCCGCCACGCCTTTGGCCCCGTACGGGCCGGCCGGGTCGGCGTTCTCGATCAGCTCGACTTCGACGCGGGGAACGTCGACGGCGGTGGGGAGACGGTAGGTCTCCAGGCTGCGTTGCCGGTAGCGGGCGCCGTCGAAGTCGAGCTGTTCGAACAGCGCGTATCCGAGGCCCTGGGTGACGCCGCCTTGGATCTGGCCTCGGATCCCGGTCGGGTTGATGGCCCGCCCCACGTCCTGGACGACCACGTAGCGGACGACGTGGATCCTCCCGGTGACCGGGTCCACCTCCACCTCGGCGAGGTGGAGGTGGAAGGTGGGGGTGGGAAAGGACGGAAACAGCAGCCCGGTGGCGCAGGTCGGGTCGTGGGCCGGCATCGGGGTCCGGTAGGCGCCGGTGGCGGCGATCGGGCCCGTCGTGAACGTCGCCGTCCGGGCGACCTCCCCCAGCGGAACCCGAGAGCCTGGATCGCCCACCACCCCCACGGTGCCGTCCACCAGCTCGAGGTCGTCGACCGACACCTCCAGCATCTCGGCGGCGACGTCGAAGATGCGGCGACGGACCTCGGCCGCCGCCTTACGGATCGCCGCGCCGACGACGTGGGTGGTGCGGCTGCCCTGCGACCCTGCGTCGTAGGCGGCGGCGTCGGTGTCGGGCGCCAACACGACGACGTCGGAGGGCCGCAATCCCAGCTCCTCGGCGGCGATCTGGGTGAGGCCCATGGCGACGGCGCCGGAGCCGTTCTCGGTGGCGGCGGTGACGACCCCCAACGTGCCGTCCTCGTTGAGTTTCAGGGTCGCCGATCCCGGCATCGGGTTGGTGAGCCAGATCAGTGCCGCCAGCCCGACGCCGTGCAGCGGCCTGGGGGCGGTCACCTGGGCCCAGGGGGCGACCTGCTCCATCCGGTCGAAGGCCTGCCGGAGGGTGCCGGCCTGGTCGATAACCTGACCGGTGAGCATCCGGTCTCCGTCCCGGAACAGGTTGCGGAGCCGGAGCTCTCTCCGGCCCATCCCCAGTTCGGCGGCGATGTGGTCCATGTGTCGTTCGACGGCGAACGTCAGGTAGGTGCCTCCCACACCCCGCATCGCCCCCGTCGGCGCAGTATTCGTGTACAGCACCCGGGCCTCCACCCGGGCCGTCCCCACCCGGTACACGGACCCGGCGAGGTGGAGGGGGATGCTGGCCAGGAACGGCATGTCACCGGCGTAGGCCCCACAGTTCATGAGACAGGTCAGTTCCCGGGCGAGGATCCGGCCGTCTTCGTCGACGGCGGAGCGGATCTGGACGATCGCGTCCTCGCGGGACGTGCAGGTGAGGAGGTCCTCCAGCCGATCGTTGACGATCCGCACCGGACGGCCCACCTTGCGGGCGAGGACGGCGGCGTAGGGTTCGAGCCCGACATCGAGCTTCGCTCCGAACCCGCCACCGATCGTCGGACAGACCACCCGGATACGCGACACGGCGACCCCCAGGATCTGGGCCAGCCGGTCACGGACGTTGAAGGGATACTGATGGGCCACATAGACGGTGTAACGCCCACCCTGGTAGTCGACGACGGCGTGTTTCGGTTCGAGGTACGCCTGGTACTGCCGGTTCGCCCGGTACTCGTCTTCGACGACGAAGGGTGCCCGGGCGAAGACGGCGTCCACGTCGCCGGGGTCGGAGATCATCTCGGCCGCCACGTTTCCGTGCCGCCGGAACTCCAGGCCGGGTGCCACCTCGTACTCCGCCCAGTGGGGGTGGACGAGGCGGGTGGCGGGGTCGAGGGCCTGTTCGGGGCCGGCAACGGGCTCCCAGGGCTCCAGCTCCAGGCGGATCGCCTCCAGGGCGCGCCGTGCGGCAGCCTCGGTCTCGGCGACGACCGCGGCGATCGGCTCGCCTTCGTAGCGGACAACGTCGTCGGCGAAGAGTCGCTGGTCGTAGACGGCGAGGCCGGTGCGCCGGGGCGGGGCGTCGTCGGCGGTGCAGACGGCCAGCACCCCGTCCACGGCCCAGGCGTCGTCCACGTCGAGCGTCACGATCCTCCCCGCCGGGATGGGTGAGCGGAGGAGCCGGGCGTGGACCATGCCGGGTAGGCGAACGTCGACCCCGTAGACGGCTCGCCCGGTGACCTTGGCGACGGCGTCACCTCGGGGAACGGACGCACCGATCAGGCTCATGCGCCCCTCCCCACGGCCAGGACCGCGTCGACGATCTGGGCGTATCCGGTGCAGCGGCAGAGGTTGCCTGCCAGACCTCGGCGCACCTGCTCCTCCGACAGCTCGGCGGCTGTCTCGAGGAGGTGGGTGGCCATGACCAGGAACCCCGGGGTGCAGAACCCGCACTGCACGCTCCCCGCCTCCACGAAGGCCCGCTGGAGGTCGGTGAGCTCGTCACCGGCAGCGAGACCTTCGACGGTGAGCACTTCGGCCCTGTCGGCGGCGTGGGCGGCGTAGATGCAGGCGTCGAGGGGCCGCCCGTCGACGATCACCGTGCAGGCCCCGCATTCGCCTTCGTCGCAGACCTCCTTGGTCCCGGTCAACCCCAGCTCGTCCCGGAGCACCTCCAGCAAGGTGGTGCCGGGCGGGACGTCCACCACGGCGGGCTGCCCGTTGACGGTGAGGCTCAGCTCCATGACTCCTCCTCGCCTCGTGCCCGGCGCATACAGAGCCGGACCGCTTCGGCCAGCAGACGTGGGACGAGACGGCGCCGGTAGGCGGCCCGTGCCCGGGCGTCGTCGATGGGTTCGGTCGTCTCCTGCACTGCGTCGGCTGCGGCGGCGACGGCCTCCGGCTCCCCCCGGGATCCGACGAGGAGCCGCTCGGCGTCGGGGAGCCGGAGGGGCCGGGGCGCCATCGAGCACACGGCCAGGCGGGCGTCGGTGACGACGTCACCGTCGTCGTCGAGGACGAGCCGGGCGGCGAGCCCCACGATCGCCACCTCCATGGCGCCTCGGCGCCCCACCTTCAGGTACGTCTCGCCGGCGTGCGACGGCAGGGGCCGAACGGCGATGGACGTCAAGACCTCGTCGGGTCTGCGGGCGGTGTGGCGTCGGCCGAGGAAGAACCGATCGAGGGGTACGGTCCTCGTGCCGGCGGCGGAGCGGAGCCGCAGCTCGGCGTCGGCGACGAGGAGGGGTGGGGCCGTGTCGGCGGCCGGTGAGGCGTTGCAGAGGTTCCCGCCGACGGTGCCGACCGCCTGGGTCTGATGGCCTCCCACCTGTGACGCCGCCTCCGCCAGGCCGGGGACGGTGCGGCGGATCACCGGATCTTCGGAGAGGGTCAGGTGGGTGGTCAGCGCTCCGATGTCGACACGACCGTCCGCCTCGTCGACACCGGCGAGCTCGTCGACCTGCTCGATGTGGACGAGGAGCTTGGGAGCGATCTCGCCTCGAAGGTACTGGACCATCACGTCGGTCCCACCTGCCAGGAGGGTGGCGTCGGGTCCGACCTCGGCGAGGATCGAGACGATCTCGTCCGTCGTGCCTGCCCGCCTGAAGTCCACGCACCGCTCCTCGGGTCTACCGAGGTCATATCTTATAAAACCGGCCTGGGTCGCTGCAAACAGGCGGGCCGGGGCTCAGGCCCGCACCGACGCCTCCTCCCGGTAGGCGCTGACGATGAGCTCCGCCGTGTGCTCCAGGTCGAGGCGGAGCGCCTCGGCGGCGGCGTCGATGTCACGGGCGGCCAGGGCCTCGATCACCTTGGCGTGTTCGTCCCCCACCGCGTCGTAGGTGGGATGCAAGCCCGTGGCGATCCGCCGGTACCGCTCGGTGTGGCTCCACAGGATCTCGATGAGGTACAGCAGCCACGGCGAGTCGGCCTGCTCGTACAAGGAGAAGTGGATCGCCCGGTGGCATTCCAGGGCCCGGGCCGAATCGTTGTTCTTGAAGGCCCGAACCATCTCGTCCTTCATCGCCCGGATCCGGGCGATCGCCTCGTCGTCGATCCGGTCGAAGGCACGCCGGAGGGCGTCGACCTCCAACACGATGCGCGTCTTGTAGGCGTCGATCACGTCGTCGGCGGAGATCGCCGCCACCCGCGCTCCCTTGTTGGGGATGGTCTGCACCAACCGCTCCGCCTCCAGGCGGCGGAGGGCCTCCCTCACCGGGATCAGGCTCATGTCGTTGGCGTCGGCCAGTTCCTGGAGCCGGAGCGGCGACCCGGGCTCGAACTCCCCGTTGATGATGGCTTCTCGGATGAACCGGTAGACGCGGTCTACTCGGCTCAGGGGGACCTCGTCTTCGATCTTCGCTGCGTCCGGCACGATTCGGCATCCCTCGCGATCGAACTCAGGTTAGATCCTCGCTGCGGGAAACACCGGTGAACATTGGGCTTCAGGGCTCTTCGGAGCCTGCCAGGGCGGCGTCGAGGGCGTCGAGGGACGGGTCGATCACGGGCACCTCGGGAAGGTCCGGAGCCTCGACATCCTTCAGACCCGAAGAGGTCCCCACCACCACCACCCGGTCCTCGCTCCTGATCCAGCCCGAACCGACGAGACGCCCGACCGCCACGAACGCCAACGCCGCCGCCGCCTCCAAGAACACACCCTCGGTCTCGGCGAGGCTCCGCTGGGCGCGGAGGATCTCGGTGTCGTCGCCGACGGCGACGGCGGTGCCGTCGGAGGCTCGGAGGGCCCACAGGCCCTGGCGGGTGGCGACCGGTGTGGCGGTGGAGAACGCGACCGTCGGCCGCCGGGGGACCGACACCGGTTCGTCGCTCCCCGCAGCCAAGGTGGCGGCGTACGGTCCCAGAGGCTCGGCGGCGACGAGCCTCGGGAGGGACCGAATCCTGCGCGCCGACCGGAGGTCGACGAACCCCCGAAGGATGCCGACGAGACCGTCGCCGTAGGCGGTGGGCACCACCACCACGTCGGGGGCGCCCCCCAGGTCCTCCACGATCTCGTAGGCGATCGTCTTGTAGCCGTCGATCCCGAAGGGGTTCGACCCGATGGGTGGATCCCGGAAACCCGAGAGGGGCACCCAGCCTCGTTCGCTGACACCGGCAGCCATGAGCCGCCACCGTTCGGGGCCGGAGTGGAGCGCGACGAGCCGGGCCCCGTACACCTGCATGAGGACCTTCATGGTGCGGGGGACGACCGCGAGGGTGAGGGCGACGCAGCGGAGACCGGAGGCGGCGGCGTAGGCGGCGGCCGCCGCCCCGTGGTTCCCCGTCGTCGCGACGACGACGGTGTCCGCCCCCGACCGCCGTGCCTTGGCGACGGCGACCGCCGCCAGCCGATCCTTGTACGACCAGGTCGGGTTCCGGGTCTCATCCTTCAGGTACAGCTCGGCGACGCCCAACTCGGCCCCGGTGCGGACGAGGGGCAGCAGCGGGGTGCCGCCTTCGCCGAGGGAGACGCCTTCGGGGACCGGGAGCACGTGACCGAACCGAAAGATCCCCGGCCCACCCCCGGAGACGCCGAAGGGGTCCGGTGACCGGTACACGGGATGGACGTTGACGAAGACGCCGTCGGCGGCGCATCGGGGACATCCCCCGAAGGCCTCCCCTTCTTCCAGCGTGACGCCGCACCGGCCACACGCCAGGACGCCGGTGTAGGAGGTGGTCACGACCCCACGACCCACAGCTCCCGGGGAAAGGAGGTAAGCAGCTCGTTGCCCGTCTCGGTCACCACCACCGTGTCCTCCACCATCATCCCTCCCCATCCCAGCTCGTAGTAGGGGGTTTCGAGGCACAGCACCATCCCCGTCACCAGCGGAGTATCCCAGCCCGGCGCCACGACGGGTCGTTCGTAGACCTCCAGCCCGATCGTGTGGCCACAGTGGTGTCGCCGATAGGGTCGGAGACCGGCCGCCTCCACTGCCGACACCGCCACGGCGAACACCTCTTCGGCTTCGACCCCGGGGGCCGTCACCCCGAGTTCGGCTTCCTCACCGGCGACGAGGGCGGCGTACCGATCGCGTTGACGACGGTCGGGTTCGCCGAGCACCGCCGTCCGCCCGACATCGGACCAATACCCCTCCACCTCGCATCCCACGTCGAACCGGGCCAGTTCGCCCCGCCGCCAGACCCGGTCGGTGGGGCGGGCATCACCGTAGGCGGAGCGCTCACCGAACCCGACCACGACGAACCGCGGCTGGGCGCCCCCCGCGGCCATCGTCGAGGCGACCATCGACGCCAGCTCGCGTTCGGTGACTCCCTCCCCAGCTCCCTCCAGCGCCGCCGCGATTCCCGCGCACGCCGAGGCCGCGGCCCGGCGGAGCGCGTCGACCTCTCCTTCCAACTTCACGGCCCGGGCCCGGTAGGCAACGTCGGAGGCCGGAACCACCGCGTCCACGCCGGGACGAGCAGCGACCGCGGCGACCGCCTCTGCTCCCAACCCGCCGTCGACACCGACCCGTCCCACCTCACCGAACCCGTCCAGGGCGACCCCCAGGGCGTCGAGGAACGACCCGTACCGGTCGGAGGCGGCCGCCGCCGGGTGCGGGTCACGCGCCTCGAAGAAAAACCGCCCGTAGGGCACGAACTCACCGACCCCCGCCTCGTCGACGGCGGCGGCGTCGGCTGCCGGGGCGACGAGCACGAGACGGTCGACGCCCAGGAGGGCAGCGATCGGTGTGCCGGGGATGATGTCGGCGGCGACGCTGCGGTACCCGGATGCGTAGTCGACGTTGGCGGGATGGCCGAGGACGAGGAGGTCGAGCGCGGCGTCGAGCATCGCCTGCCGGAGACGGTCGCGCCGACCCTGGCGGGTCACCGGGTCGAGCACCCGATCACCTCCTCGGAGAAGTACCGCATCGCCTGGCGGGTCTCTTCGACGTCGTCGGTGGCGAACAAGAGCCCCGCCAACGTGTCGACGCCCCCAGCCTCGTACGCCTCGATCTGCTCCCGCACGTCCTCGGGGGTACCGACGAGATTCCGGGCTTCCATCTCCCCCGACTGCTGGCCCTGCAAGGTGGACCCCGACAGGGATCGAAGATGGGCGTAGACGTGGGATCGGCGGAACCGGGCCTGGGCTTCTTCCCGGGTGGGGGCGACCGACACCACCACCTGGAGGGCGACCTCGAATCCTTCGTCGAGGTCCCGGCCGGCCGCTTCGGCGAGACGCCGGATCTCGGCGACGCCTGCTGCCACCTCCGACGGGGTCAGACAGGCCGGTAGCCAGCCGTCGGCGAACAGGGCTGCCCGGCGCCGGGTGGCCGGGGCGTTGCCCCCTGCCAGGATCGCCAGCCTCGACTGGAGGGGCTTGGGGTGGCTCTCGACGTCGTCGAAGCGGACCCATCGCCCCCGAAACGAGGTCCGGCGGGCTCGGAACAGGGCCCCGGTGGCCTGGATGAACTCGTCGGTGTACCCACCCCGGTGGATTCGCCGCCCAGGCCAGGTCGCTTCGAACTCTTCGCGGTAGGCGCCGACGCCGACACCGAGCACGACCCGCCCGCCGGAGAGGTGGTCGAGGGTCGCCGCCTGTTTCGCGGCCACCACCGGGTGCCGGAACGGTGCCACCAGGACGCAGGTCGCCAGCCGGATCGCCTCGGTCCGGGCAGCGACGAAGGCGAGGTAGGTGAAGGGGTCGAAGAAGCGGGGAGGCTCCCCGAACGTCTCCCGGACGTACGTCTGGGTGGTGAGGTGGTCGTTGGCCCAGACGGATTCGAAGCCGAGCTGCTCGGCGAGGACGGCGAGCTCGACCGCCTGGTGGGCGTCGGCGTAGGGGATGGGATACATGAGCCCCTCGGTGGCGGTAGGGACCCCGAGACCGAACCGCATCGTCCGCCTCAGGGTTCTCGCCGACCGAGCAGGGGCAACACCTCGGAGGCCGTCATCTCCACCAACCGTTCGGTCGCGTCGGGGGGCATCGGGAAGAGCGCCACCGCATCGGCCCCGGCCCGCCGGTAGGCACGGATTCGGTCGGCGCAGACGGCCGGGTCCCCGGCGATCGCCAGGTCTTCGATCCAGCGGTCGGGCATGGCGGCGGCCACCGCCTCTTCGCCACCTCGGGCGAGGATGCGGGCCAGCTCGTCGGAGATCCCGTACGCGTCGGTGAGGGCGTTGGGGCCTCCCGCCGCCTTGTAGAACGCCAGAGGCCCCCGCATCCGTTCTCTGGCGCGTTCGGCGTCGGTGTCGACGGAGTAGAGGGCGAAGGCGGTGATCCGGTGCTCGGTGGTTCCCGCCGTCGCCTGGCCTTCGGCGATCCGTTCCCGAGCCCATTCGACGTACTCGACGGCCGCTCCGACCGAGAGGATGGAGCCGTCCGCCACCTCTCCGGAGAGCCGGAGCATCTTCGGTCCGGTCGCGCCGACGTGGATGGGTACGCGACCGTCGGGGGGATGGGTGAGCCGAACGTCGTCGAAGGTGTAGACGCCTCCGCTGCGGGTGAGGGCGTCGCCCGAGAGGAGGGCCTTGACGGACGTCACGCATTCCCGGACGGCGGTGAGGGGCGAGCGGGGCATGAGCCCCATCTGGCGCATCCATGCCGGCACCCCGAGGCCGATGCCGCCCACGACCCGACCGGGGAAGGAGCGGGACAGGGTGGCGAGCTCCATCGCCAGGACCGCCGGGTGGCGGACGAGGGCCGACACGACGCCGAGGCCCACCCGGATCCGCTCCGTGACGGCCAGGGCGATCGCCGCCGCCGACACGCCGCCGGTGAAGAAGTAGTCCTCGGCCAGCCACAGTTCGTCGAACCCGCCTGCCTCGGCCTGTCGGGCGACGGTGCGGATCCGTTCGGGCGGGATGTGGCTCCCCAGGATCAGTCCGACGGCGGGCCGAGCGACCATGACACCTCTCCTCGACAGCGACCGACTCGATATTATAAGGTTTTGGCAGGGAGGGCCCATGCAGCGACGGGAACAGGTACGGCGACTCGTCCTCGAGCTGGTCGACGCCTACAACGCCAAGGACCTCGGCCGGGTGATGGCGGCCTACCACCCCCAAGCCGCCTACTGGAGCGCCCTCGACGACTGGCAGCGCGGATCGGACGAGATCCGGGCCCACGTCGAAGAGCTGTTCCGGATGCTGCCCGACGAACACATGACGATCCGCGCCCTCGTCGCCGACGACACCACCGCCGTCGTCGAGTTCACCGCCCGGGGTACCTCCCCGGCGCCCTACTCCCTCGACTTCACCGAAGTGTTCACCGTCGAAGACGGACGGATCGTCGAAGTGTGGGTCTACCTCGACCCCGAAGAGGTCGACGCGGCCTTGGGCTGATCACCCCGATACCGCCGGGACCGCCGCGAAGCAGGCCACCAGGTGTCCGTCCGCCGACTCCATCAGACGGGGATCTTCCCTACGGCACCGGTCGTGCACGAGGGGGCAGCGCTCCTGGAACGAGCATCCCACCGGGAGCGACACCGGGCTGGGGGTCTCCCCGGGGAGCACGATCCGCCGACGACGGGCCCGAACGTCGATCGACGGCACCGCCGAGAGGAGCGCCCGGGTGTAGGGATGCCGGGGATCGTCGAAGATCGCCTCGGTGGCAGAAACCTCCACGATGCGACCCAGGTACATCACCGCCACACGATGGGCGATGCGGCGCACCGTGCTCAGATCGTGGCTGATGAAGAGGTACGCCACCCCCCGCCGCTCTTGGATCTCCCGGAGCAGCGCCACGATCCGGCCCCGGATCGACTGGTCGAGGCTCGACGTGGGTTCGTCGAGGACGACCAGTTCGGGCTCGCTCATGAGGGCCCGAGCGATCGCCACCCGCTGCTGCTGACCACCCGACAGGGAACCAGGCCGGCGACGCCGGTAGTCGGGATTGAGACCGACCACCGTCAACATCTCGTCGATGCGCCGGTCGATCTCGGAAGGGTCGTCGGTGACGCCCAGCAGCCGCAGCGGCTCCGCCAGGGTTGTCTCGATCCGAAGACGCGGGTTGAGGGACTGTCCGGGGTGCTGGGAGACCATCTGCACCTTCCGTCGGAACGTCCGGTCCCCCACCTCGTTGGTGACGTCCTCGCCGTCGAAGACGATGCGACCTCCCGTCGCCTCGGTGAGCCCGACCACCACCCGTGCCAGCGTCGACTTGCCGCACCCGCTCTCCCCCACCAAGCCCAGTGTCTCGCCTCGGTCGACCGCGAGGGTGACGCCTCGCACGGCGGGGACGGCCTGGCTCCCCGTGCCGAAGACCTTCTCGACCTGGTCGAGCTCAAGAAGCGACACTGTTCTCCTCCGCGTGACGGAAACACGCCGAGGTGTGTCCGTCACCGACGTCGAACTGCGGCGGGAACTCGACACACCGGTCGAAGACCTCCGAGCACCGATGGGCGAAACGGCATCCGGGGAGACCGAAATCGACGTCCTTCTCCTCGATGTGGGGGTCGACCTCCCGCTCCACCGATTCGAGCAGGTACCGGGTGTAGGGGTGGGAGGGACGCTCGAACAGGTCGACGGTGGAGGCCTGCTCCATGACCTGGCCTCCGTAGAGGACCACCACCCGGTCGCACATCTCCGCCACCGCCGCCAGGTCGTGGGTGATGAACACCACCCCACAGCTCGTCTCCGCCACCAGGTCCCGGATGAGATCGAAGATCTGGGCTTGGATGGTGACGTCGAGCGCCGTGGTCGGCTCGTCGGCGATCAGCACCTTGGGACGACACCCCAGGGCCATGGCGATCATGACACGCTGGCACATGCCGCCGGAGAGCTGATGGGGATACGCCCGGGCGACACGTTCCGCCCCCGGGATCCCGACCCGAGACAGCAGGTCGACCGCCACCTCCTTCGCTTCGGAGGCCCCCAGGCCCTGGTTGATCCGCAGGACCCGGGCGACCTGTCTGCCGACTCGCATCGTCGGGTTGAGCGCTCCCCGCGGATGCTGGAAGATCATCGTGACCTCCCTCGGGGTCCGACCCTCGGCGAGGTCCGGCGTCAACTCCCTGCCCTCCAGGCGGATCGAGCCTGCGCGCAGCTCGATCCCGGGTGGAAGCAGACCCATGAGGGCGAGGGACGTCATCGTCTTGCCCGACCCAGACTCGCCGACCACCCCCACGATCTCGCCGGCATCGACCCGGAACCCGACGTCGCGCAGGAGAGGGTGCGGATCTCCTCGGACCCCAACCGTCAAACCGAAGACGTCGAGAACGCTCAGACCCGGCCTCCCCCCAGCTCGTCGCCGACGAAGTGGAAGGCCATCACCGCCAGGACGATCATGCCGCCGGGGAACAGGGCGGTCCACCACTCCCCCGTGATCACGTCGTTGGCCCCCTCCGCCACCATGACACCCCACTCCGGCGTGGGAGGGCGGATACCCACCCCGAGGAACGCCAGGCCGGCCACGGTGAGGATCGCCCAGCCCGCCACCAGGGTGGCCTGGACGGCGGCCGGACCCAGCGAGTTCGGCATGACGTGGCGGAACGCCACCCGCCATGGCGGGTTCCCGGCCAGCCGGGCCCCGTCCACGTACTCCATCTCCCGCTGCTGGAGAGCTTCGGCACGTGTCAAGCGGATGAAATGGGGGAGGAACGACACCGACACGGCGACGATCACGTTGGGAACGGAATCCCCCATCGCCGCCACCAGGATGAGCGCCAGGACGAAGCCGGGGAACGCCAACAAGACGTCGGTGAGCCGCATGATCACTTCGTCGACACGACCGCCCCAGTACCCGGCGACGACGCCGATGACCGACCCGACGACCATCGACACCACGGCGATGACCAGGCCGATCCACAGGTCGAGACGGGCCGCCGCCACGGCTCGGGCGAAGACGTCCCGCCCGAACTCGTCGGTCCCGAAGGGATGCGCCGCCGAAGGCGGAAGGAGCTGGTTGGCGGGGTCGGTGCGGAGCGGATCGACCGTCACCGCCGGGCCGACGACGGCCAGCACCAGGTAGGCGAACAACAGCGCCACGCCGACGGCCAACAACGGCCGCTTCCGGAGCTCCGCCGACCATCGGGCCAGGCGGCCCGGCTCGGCCGAGGAGGGGAGCTCCCAGGAGACGCTCTGGCTCATGCGGTCACCTTCCTCCCCAGGCGGATGCGGGGATCGATCAGGGCGTATCCGAGATCGATGACGACGTTGAGGGCGACGTAGAGGATCCCGACCATGATCACGAACCCTTGGAGTGCCTCCAGGTCGTTGGTCTGGATGGCCTCGTAGGCGTATCGACCGACGCCCGGCCATGAGAAGAGGTACTCCACGATGATGTTACCCCCGAGCATGTACCCGAAGACGATCCCGATGGTGGTGGTGACCGGCAAGAGGGCGTTGCGGAACCCGTCGACGAACAGCACCGTCCGGGGGGACACGCCCATGGCCCGCGCCGTCCGCACGTAGTCGCTGGCGAGGGTCTCGATCACCGACGACCGCACCATCTTGAGGATCGGGGCGGCGAGCACGAACCCGAGCGTCAACACCGGAAGCGCCAGGAACCGGAACGCCATCGCCACCACCTCCCACTGCCCGGCGAGGGCACCGTCGATCGTGTAGAAGCCCGTCACCGTCGGCGGCGGCGGGGTACCCACCGCCAGGCGATCCACCGGACCGGGGAACCATCCGAGCCGGAAGAAGAAGAAGTAGATCATCAGCAGACCCAGCCAGAACAGCGCCATCGACGAGCCGAGGATCGCGAACACCCGCGCCACCACGTCGACCCACGTTCCCTGGCGCGCGGCGGCGACGATCCCGAAGGGGACTCCGATGACCGTGGCCACCAGCACCGAGTAGACGGCGAGCTCGAGGGAGGCGGGGAGCCGGGAGAGCAGCTCACCGAGTACCGGCTGATCGGTCCGGACCGAGACCCCGAAGTCGCCGCGGGCGACGCCGGCGAGGTAGTCGACGAACTGCTCCCACAGTGGCCGGTCGAGGCCGTACTTGGCCCGAATCTGGGCGATCTTCTCCGCCGTCGCGTAGGGACCGGCCCGAACGGCAGCGGCGTCACCGGGGAGGACACGAACGATGAAGAACACGACGATGACGATGCCGAGCATCGTCATCACCGAGATTCCGGCCCGCTTGATCAGATACCGCCGCACCTTTCACCTCGGGAGGACGGGGTGTGGCCGGTGGGGGGAACCGGCCACACCCCGAGATGGGACGGGGCGTCAGCCCCCTTTCCTGAGCGTCTCGAACCTGGGTACCTCGGTGAAGTCCTTGGTGACGCCGGAGATGTCCTTTCCGGTGGCCACGGCCCAGTCGGCCGCCCACAGCCAGGCGTGGGGGGCGTCCTCCAGCATGATCTGCTGGGCCCGAGTCGACAGTTCCTGTCGCTTGACGGGATCCGTGGTGAAGGTCCCTTCGGCGATGATCTGGTCGAGTTCTTCGTTGCAGTAGTTGGCGAAGTTGGTGAACTGACCGCACTTCAACAGGAACGTCATCTGATAGAACGGATCGTCGCCCCACGAGTACCACTCGTGGAAGAACAGCGGCAACTCCCGGTTGTTGCGGCGTCCCTGATAGTCGGCGTCGGGCAGGACGTTGATCTGGGCGTCGATGCCGATCTGGCGGAGGTTGTCCTGGATGAGGACGGCGGCCTGCTGCTGCTCCTTCGACGACTGGGGCACGGCGAGCTCGATGCTGAACTCTCCCACGCCCGATTCCTCGAGGAGCTGACGGGCCCGCTCCAGGTCGGTGGTGTACACGTCGATGGCGTCGCCGGCGTAGGTCTCCATCGTCGAGGGGATCAGCGTCCCCGCCGGCGAGGCGAACCCGAACATCACCTGATCCAACAGGGCGTCGTACGGGACGGCGTAGGAGATCGCCTGGCGGACCAGCTTGTTGTCGAGCGGAGCGATGTCCACGTTCATGCCGAGGAACACGCTCCGGGTCGACGGCGCCGTGTAGACGTTGACGTTCGGGTCGTCCTGCAGCTGAGCCAGCAGCCGCGGTGCCAGCCCTACGGCGACATCGATCTCTCCCCGCTGCAGCAGGAGGGCACGCTGTTCGGCGTCGGGGATGTTCCTCACGATGATCCCCCCGTTCGCCACCTCGCCCGGATACCCGGGGTTGGGCTCGAGGACGATCTGGCCCCGGTCGCGGTCGAATTCGACCAGCGAGTACGGGCCGGACGACACCGCGTTGTTGGTGAAGTACTCGAATGCCCAGGGATCGTCGGGGGTGGCGTTGGCCTCGGCGACCGCCTGGTTGATCGGCCCGAAGACCTGGAACGTCATGAAGCGGTCGAACAGCGAGCTCGCCACCTTGGGCCGAACGACGAGGGTGCGGTCGTCGACCACTTCGATCTGGTCCGACGACTCGATGCCGATGAAGGGCAGCAGCAACCCGATGTAGCCGGGGCCTTCGATGGTCCGTCGGAAGGTGTAGGCCAGGTCACCGGCGGTGATCGGGTCGCCGTTGTCGAATCTGGCGTCCGGGTTCATGACGAAGGTCGCCTCGAGACCATCGTCGGACACGCGGTAGGACTCGAGGATCGGGCTGGCGACCACCTCCGAGGTGCCGACACGCACTCCCCCCTCTTCGACGAACACCTGGTCCGCCGGTGGCTGGTACAGCGCACGGGTCACGGCGTAGGCGCCGGTGGTCCGGAAGGTGTGGGGTTCGAGGATGTCGACGTCGGTGGAGAGCGAGACGACGATGACGGGGGCTTCGGCCTCCGGGCCGCCGGTCTCGGGCTGTTCCTCGCCTCCCGGTGCCGGCTGGGTGGCACTCGTCGTAGCCGGTGCCTCGCCCTGTGCTTCGGTGGTGGTGGTTCCGGCTCCGCCGCCGCAGGCCGCCGCGACGAGTCCGAGGGCGACAAGCACCGCGAAGCTCCGTACTCGAATGATCTTGGACCGACCCATGGTCTCCTCCCAGGTGGCGAGCGTCGAGTTGGGATCAGATATTATACAAAATGGCGGTTCGGTGTCGGAGTCCGCGAAAACGCCCCTCCCCCGCCTACCGGTCCACCCGACGACCCCATCCCGAGACGAGCGCCTCGATCTCCCCGCGGGTGACGACGACCTGATCACCCTCGGTGGTGAGGGCGACGGCGGCCAGCACCGTCCCCCGCCTCACCCCGACGGCCAGATCCCCGTCGAGCATCCCGTCGATGACCCCGGCGGCGAAGGCGTCCCCCGCCCCCAGCCGGTCGAGCACCGCCACCCTCAGGGCCTCGACGTGTCCTCCCCTCCCGCCGTGGCGCCACCAGGCGCCACGCTCCCCGTCGGTGACCACCACCGACGGCGACCAGCGCGCCAGCTCGTCGCAAACCGCCTCGGGCTGCCCGGAGATCCCGAACACGGTCTCGGCATCCTCGCGGGTACACAGAACCAGGTCGGCGGCTCGTACGAACTCGGCGAGGACCGGCGCCGCCGCCGTGGCGGACCACAGTTTCGCCCGATAGTTGACGTCGAACGACACGGGGATCCCCACAGATCGGGCCCGTTCGACCACCGCCCGGGTGGTCTCCAGACACGAACGGGACAACGCGGGCGTGATGCCCGACACATGCACCCACCGGGCCGACTCCACCCGGTCCCAAGGCACCATGTCCGGAGACATCGCGGCGGCGGCCGAACCGGCCCGGTCGTAGACGACGGCTGTGGGCCGGGGCGGGCGATGGAGCTCGACGTAGTAGGTCCCGACCCGACCCGAGTCGTCGACGACGACGGTCGAACCGTCCACCCCCGCCACCGCGAGCCGGTCACGGATGCGCCGGGCCAGCGGCCCACCTCCGAGCCTCGACCACCACACGACCTCCCGGCCGATCCGGGCGAGGGCGACCGCCACGTTCAGCTCCGCCCCCGCCACGTCGACGGCGAACGACGGAGCCGTTTCCAGATGGCGGCCGGCCGGCACCGAGAATCTGATCATCGCCTCGCCGAAGGTGAAGACGTCGCTCATCGAGCCACCACCTCCACCCATCGCCGGGCACGGGCTTCGACCTCCCCGAGGTCACCCCCGGTCACTGCCTCGGCCGGGAACAGCCCGCCGCCTACGCCGAGGGCCACGGCTCCGGCCTCCAGGTACGCCGCCGCGTCCTCCCACCGGACCCCGCCCGTCGGTACCAGCGGTGGCCGCCCCAAGGGGGCACGCAGGGCCCGCAGGAAGGCGGGGCCACCGAGCGGCGCCGCCGGGAACACCTTCACCGCCGTCGCCCCCGCCTCCCAGGCGTCGAGGATCTCGGTGGGGGTGGCGGCACCGGGGATACAGGGAACGTCCCAGTGGGTGCAGGCCGTGATCACCCCCGGGCGGACCACCGGGCCGACGACGAAACGGGCACCTGCGTCGACCGCGGCAGCGACCTCGTCCGGTCGAGTCACGGTCCCAGCGCCCACGACCACGTCGGGGAAGGTCCTCGACAGCGTCCGGATCTGGTCGAGGGCCGCTGGAGAGTCGAGGGTGACCTCCACCACCCCGATCCCCTGCGCGACGGCCGATCCCACCAGGTCGGCGACCCGGTCGGGAGGACAGCCCCGAACGATCCCGATCACCGGGACCTCTCGGAGGGCGGGGATCGCCGCGGTCAGGGAGGGCATCGCCACTCGGTCATCGCCCGCAGGAGCCGTCCCACACCTTCGTAGAGGTCGCCGGGCGCCGCGGCGAGGGAGACCCGAACGAACGCCTCGCCACACGACCCGAACGCACTGCCCGGCGCCACCGCCACCCCGAAGTCCTCGAGGAGACGTCGGGCGAACTCGACACCGCCGAGACCCGAGCTCGACACGTCCACCCACACGTAGAAGGCCCCCTGGGGCTCGACGTGGGGCACGCCGCCGGCGGTGAGGAGTTCGACGACCCGGTCCCGCCGCTCCCGGTAGGCGGCCCGCATCTCGGCGACGCAGTCCTGGGGTCCTTCGAGCGCGGCGAGGGCACCCATCTGCGCGGGTCCGTTCACGCAGGCGGTGATGGGTTCCTGCGCCTTCGTCAACAGGGCGGCGATCTCCGGGGGGGCGACGGCGTATCCGACCCGCCATCCCGTCATCGCGTAGGTCTTCGAGAAGCTGAACACCGTCACGACGCACCCGTGGGAGTCGTGGGCTCCGGCGCTCGGCGCCACCTCGCCATCGAAGACGAGTTCGTCGTAGACCTCGTCGGAGACGATCCAGAGCCCGTAGGTGACGGCGAGATCCACGAGCTCCCGCAGCGTCGACGCCGAGGTGACCGCCCCGGTGGGGTTTCCCGGAGAGTTGAGCACCAGTACCTTGGACCGTTCACCCATTCGCTCCTCGATCAGGTCGGCCCGAGGACACATGCCGTCTGCGGGGTCGAGGGGGAAACGCCGCACGTCGAGGTGTTGCAGCGCCGCGATCATCCGGTAGTTGGGCCAGGCCGGATCGGAGATGAGGACCTCGTCTCCGGGGTCGCACAGGGCGAGCAACGTCCCGTACAGGGCGGCCACACCGCCCGGCGTGACGACGATCTGGTCCGGCGAGGCGTCGATCCCGTTGCGGGCGCTCACCTTCCGGGCCAGCGCCTCCCGCAGCTCGGGGATCCCCGCGTTGGGCGTGTACTTGGTGAAGCCCCGGTCGGCGGCATCCGCCGCCGCCCGGCGGATGTGGGCGGGCGTCTCGAAGCTGGGCTCCCCCATCTCCAGGTGGATCGCCCCCGGGATCGTCGACGCCAGATCGAAGACCTCACGGATGCCCGACCGGCGCATGCGCCGGATGGCCCGAGCTGGACTCTTCACGCGGAGGCGACCTCCCGATCGTCGGCCTTGAGGCGGGGAAACTGATCTTATAATATAGATCGCCCATGCGGTCCCCCGGAACCCCGACGAACACCGACCCGATCATCATCTCCTGAAGCACGCCGGCACCCCGGCGTGCGCCGAACCCTCCGACGCCACCAGGCCGGAGGGTTCGTGTCATCAGGGGCGGCCCGGCCCGACGCGAAGAGGAGCGACATGACGAACCTCACCGGCGCAGAAGCCCTCGTCCGAACCCTCGAACATCACGGGATCGACGTCGTCTTCGGCATCCCCGGAGGAGCCATCCTCCCCGTCTACGACGCCCTCACCGCCTCACGCATCCGCCACGTCGGCGCCCGCCACGAGCAGGGTGCCGGCCACATGGCCGAAGGCTACGCCCGGGTCACAGGCCAAATCGGAGTCGTCTTCGCCACCTCCGGGCCGGGAGCCACCAACCTCGTCACCCCCCTCATGAACGCCCGCGCCGACTCCACCCCGCTGCTCGCCATCACCGGACAGGTCGCCACCGACGCCATCGGAACGTCGGCGTTCCAGGAAGCACCCACGACGGCGATCGCCGGCCCCTGTACGAAACACACCCAGCTCGTCGAACGGCCCGACGAGATCGTCACCGCCCTTTCGACGGCGGTCAGGATCGCCACCTCCGGCCGCCCAGGCCCCGTGCTCGTCGACGTCCCCAAGGATGTCCAAACGGCCCCGGTCCCCTGGCACGAACCCGCTCCCCAC
>WFOA01000140.1 GCA_015488325.1 Acidimicrobiia bacterium
ACCGCCGCCATCTGCGAACGGGTGGTCGTCGCCGTCGTCGCCAACCCCTCGAAGGCGCCGATGTTCACCGCCGCCGAACGGGTGGGCCTCCTCCGGGACGTGTTGGCGGACCTCGACAACGTGACCGTGGAGTCCTTCTCGGGCCTGCTCGTCGACTACGCCCGGGACAAAGGCGTCGACGTCGTCGTGAAAGGGCTTCGGGCCGTCACCGACTTCGACTACGAACTACAGATGGCCCAGATGAACCACGGACTCACCGGGATGGAGACCCTGTTCCTCCCCACCAACCCCCGTTGGGGGTACCTGTCGTCGTCGCTGGTGAAAGAGGTCGCCAAACTGGGAGGTTCCGTCGACGGCCTCGTCCCCGAGGCGGTCCTCACCGCACTGGAGGAGAAACTGTCGTGAGCCGAGATTCCGCCGACCCCCGTCCCCGCACCACCGTAGGCGAACTGCAAGACATGGTGGAAGAGCTCATCGCCCAGCTCGAAGAAGCCAAATCGATGCCGCTCTCCACCAACGTGCTGGTCGACAGGGAGCTGTTCCTGGAGATGCTGCGACGCCTCCGCGCCGAACTCCCCGACGAGTTACGGGCCGCCCGCTGGATGGTCAGGGAACGGGAAGCTTTCATCGCCCGGACGAACGAACGGGCCCAGGAGATCATCGCCCGGGCCGAAGCCGAGTCGCGGCGTCTCGTCTCCGAATCGTACGTCCTCGCCGAAGCGGTGGAGGAGGCCAACGCCCTGGTACGGCGGGCCGAAGGGGAGGCCCGGCGGATCCGTCTCGAAGCCGAAGACGAGATCGAACGGGCCCTGGAGAAGCTGGAAGGGATGCTCGCCGAGCTCCTCACCAGAGTCCACAACGCCCGGGAGGAACTCCACAAGGCCCGGCCACCGGAGCCCGACGTCCCCCTCTGAGGCCCCCGAACAAACGGCGGCAGCGGCCTACGCTGTGGGTATGGCCACCCGGCTCCTCGTCTCCGATCTGCTCACCCGCCTCGGCGCAACCCGTCGGGAACGTCTCGACGTGCCGATCGACGTGTCGCTCATCCAGGCCAGCATCGAAGGCGAAGCGGTTCTCGACATCCGGATCTCCGGGATCGGCGACGGGGTCATCGTCCGGGGCACCGCCGCCGTCACCGTCCGATACTCCTGCAACCGGTGTCTGGTCGAATGGGACGAGCCTCTGGAGGTCGGGATCGACCAGGTGTACCGGGTCGAGCCCGAAGACACCGACGTGGAAATGACGGTGGACGCCACCGGCTGGATCGACGTGGGAGCGACCGTCCACGACGAGATCGTCCTCGCCCTCGAACCGGTGCCGTTGTGCACCCCGGACTGCCGGGGACTTTGCCCCGAGTGCGGAAGCGACTTGAATACCGAGCCGTGCGCGGGCCACGGTGAAGCGTCGAGCTCGCCCTTCGCCGCGCTGGAGCACTTGTTCGACTCCTGATCCACGGAGGATGGCCCATGGCCGTGCCCAAGAAGAAGATGTCGCGGATGCGGACCCGCCACCGGAAGGCGCAGTGGAAACTGCGGCGGCCGGCCACTTCGACGTGCCCGCAATGCAAGAGCCCGAAACTTCCCCATCGGGCCTGTCCCACCTGCGGGACCTACAACGGACGCGACGTCGTCGAAACCGAGTAGTGAGCCGGATCGCCCTCGACGCCATGGGGGGCGACCGGGCCCCTGCCGAGACGGTGGCGGGCGCGGTGGAGGCGGCCGCGCGGGGGGTGGACGTCGTCTTGGTGGGGGACCGGGCGACGCTGGAGGCCGAACTCGCCAACCACGGGGTGGAGCTCCCCGTTGTCCACGCCTCCGAAGTCATCGGCATGGACGAGGACCCGGCGCGGGCGCTGCGCGAAAAACCCGAATCCTCCATCGTCGTGTGCTCCCGGCTGGTCGCCTCCGGGGACGTCGGTGGGTTCGTCTCCGCTGGGTCGACCGGCGCGGCGATGGCGGCAGCCGCCGTGATCGTGGGACGCCTGCCCGGTGTGCTGCGGCCGACGATCGCCTCGGTGTTCCCCACGCCGGGAAGCCCGACGGTGGTGCTCGACTCGGGCGCCAACCCGGAGGTGAAACCGATCCACCTCCTCCAGTTCGCCGTGATGGGTTCGGTGGTCGCCCAGGTGTACCTCCACATCGAAGAACCGCGGGTGGGTCTGTTGAACATCGGGGAGGAACCGGGCAAAGGGCGGGAGCTCGAACGACAGGCCTACACCCTCCTCGAACAGTCCGAGCTCCGGTTCGTCGGCAACGTCGAAGGACGTGACCTCGTCACCGACCGGGCCGACGTGATCGTCACCGACGGGTTCACGGGCAACATCTTCCTCAAGACCACCGAAGGGGCGGCCCAGATGGTGGCCGGGATGGTGATGGAGGCCATCTCCCGGACGCCACCGGACGTTCAGGCAGTGGTCCTGCCCGAGCTGGGGGACATGCGCCGGCGGATCGACTACGAAGAGACCGGCGGCGCGCACCTGGTCGGCGTGAACGGCGTCGTCGTCATCGCCCACGGTGCCTCGTCCCGGCGGGCCGTGGCGAACGCCCTGGGCATGGCGGCTGAAGGGGCGGAACGCGACCTGGTCGGCCTCGTCGCCACCGGCATCGCCTCCGCATGACCGAACTCGAGCGCCGCCTCGGACACACCTTCGCCGAACCGGACCTCCTGCATGCGGCCCTGATCCACCGGTCCTACGCGGCGGAACATCCCGGTGTCGAAGACAACGAACGTCTCGAGTTCCTCGGCGACGCCGTGCTGCAGCTCGCCGTCACCGACTTCCTCTACGCCACCTTCCCCGACCTAACCGAAGGGGAGATGGCGAAGGTGCGGGCGGCCTCGGTGAACCGGTCCGAGCTGGCGGTCATCGCCCGCCGGCTCGGTGTCGACGAAGCGGTGCTGATGGGGCGGGGAGAGGAGTCGTCGGGGGGTCGGGCCAAAGACTCGATCCTCGCCGACGCCATGGAGGCGATCCTCGCCGCCGTCTACCTCGACGCCGGATTCGAGGCGGCACGGCGGATCGTCATCCGTCATTGGGAAGCCCTGATCCGCCGTAAGTCGCAGGCCCCGGGGAGCCGAGACTGGAAGACCCGCTACCAGGAGTACCTCGCCGCCGTCGGGAAACGGCCCGAATACGAGGTGGAGGGTGAAGGACCCGACCACGCGAAGGTCTTCACGGCGGTGGTGAAAGTCGATGGGGTCGTCACCGGCAGGGGAAGCGGCCGCTCCAAGAAGGAAGCCGAACAGGACGCCGCCCGTGCCGCCATGCAGGGCCGATGAGGTCAGCGGTCCCGGGAGCGTTTGTGCAGGTAGAGCAGGCGGAGGAACTGCTCGTCGTCGGACACCGGTTCGGGGGTGGCGACCCGAGGACGGAGCTTGGCGGCGATCTGGCCGGCGATCTGGCGTCTGCGGTCGGCAGGCAGCGACCGGGACCGATCGAGGAACCGGCGCACCAGGGTGAGGTCTTCGGCGGTGACCGCCGATGTGTCCCAGCCGGGACCGGGTGGAGGCTCGTCGTCGACGGGGACCGACGCTTCAACGGCGGCGAACCGCTCACGGACGACCAGCGTGCCGGCAGCCATGTCACCGAGACGCTGGTTCTGGGCCGAGACCAGCATCGTCACCAACCCGAGGGCGTACCCCATGGGGAGGAAGTCGACGATGCGTACCAGGTTGCGGATCGCCGCCGCCCCGAAGGAGACGGGTTCGCCGCCCGACCCGGTCACCCGCAGTCCCAAGGCCATCTTGCCGGGCGTACGTCCCCCGAGGGTCTCGAACAGCACGTAGTAGCCGACCACTTCGGCGGTGACCGCCAAACTGATCAGACCCAAGACCAACGCGCCCGACTCGACGTTGCCGGTGAGCCCGAGGAACGTCCCGGCGATCAGCGTCACCACCGTCAGCACCAGGAGGATCGCCCCGTCCAACAGGGCGGCCGCGATCCGGGAGCCTGGACCGGCTAGCGTGAGCTCCAGGTCGACGCCCTCGGGGGTTCTGATGGTGACACGGTCGTCGAGGTGCATGCCCCGGTGAAGCTACCCGAGTTCGAACGGACCGGCCAGACCCGATGGGACGAGCTGGCGGCGCTCGTCGACCGTGCCCGCGGACGTCCCGAACGGCTCGGCGGACCGGAGATCCTTCGGCTCGGGACCCTCTACCGCCAAGCCACCGCCGACCTCGCCTACGCCCGTCGCCGGTTCGCCGGCGACCCGGTGACGGAGCGGCTGGAACGTCTCGTCACGAGCGCCGCCGCCCTCGTCTACGAACGGCCCCGGGGGAGACGAGGGGTGGTGGCGTTCCTGGCGGAGGACTATTGGCGCCTGGTGGCGGCACGCCGATGGGAGGTTGTTTGGGCGGCGCTGCTGTTGCTCCTGCCGGGGCTGGCCGGCGCCACCTGGGCGATCCTGCGGCCGGAGGCGGCGGCGGTGTTCCTCCCGCCCGAGTTCCAGTGGGTCGCCTCGGCCGAGACGACGGCCCAGGGTCTCGGCACCGTCGGCCTCGCCGGGTTCTCCACCTTCGTGTTCACGAACAACATTCGGGTGGCGCTGCTGTCGTTCGCCCTCGGAGTCACCTTCGGGGTGGGGACGGCATGGGTCGTCCTCCAAAACGGGTTCGTGATCGGGGCGGTGGTGGGCCTCGGGGTGGCGGCGGGGAACGCAGGGCTGGTGGCGGCGGCGACGGTGGCCCACGGCCTGTTGGAGCTGAGCGCCCTGGTGGTGGCGGCCGCCGCCGGGCTGTCGGTGGGTCGCGCCATGCTTCGTCCCGGGACGAAGACCCGGCGGGCGGCCATGGCGGCCGAAGCCCGTGACGCCTTCCTCATCGCCGCCGGAACGGCCCCGTGGCTCGTGCTGGCGGCGGTGGTGGAAGGGTACGTGTCCCGGACCGGGCTGGACTGGCCGGTCACGGTCCCCGTAGGTGTCGTCCTCGCCGGGATGTTCTGGCTGGCCGTGGCGGTGCTGGGGGTCCGCGCTCAGAGACGTGCCCGCCGTTTGGCGCGGAGGTAGGAGCCGACGACGTCACCGGCGAGGCGGTCCGGTGCACTCGACACGACGGCGGCACCGGCGCCGGTGAGGCGGGCAGCCGCCAGACGGGCCGACGCTTCGAGTTCGGCGGCGACGCCGGCGGCGACGGCGTCGCCGACGTCGGCCGGTGGGCGTCCCAAGGCCTCGTCGATGGCCGGGTCACGGACCGACGCCACCGTGACGGCATGATGGCGGGTGAGGACTCCGATGGCGGAGACGAGGGGTCGGGCCGCCACCTCGTCGAAGAGGTCGGTGAACACCACGACCAAGCTCCGTTTCGAGCCGGCGGCGATCTGGAAGGCGAGTTCGTAGTCGGCGTCGACGGAAGACGGCTGGAGGTCCCAGACCGCGTCGACGAAGGCGCGGCCGCCGTCCCGGCGGGGCGACACCCTCCTCCGCACCTGGTCGTCGAAGGCGACGAGACCGACCCGGTCACCGACGGCGTCGGCGACGGCCGCCACCGCCACCGCCGCGTCGAGGGCGAGATCGAGACGGGTGGCGTCACCGACGGGAGTCGCCATGAGTCGACCCAGGTCGACGAGGCACAGGATCGAACGGTCCTGTTCGGTCCGGTACTGGTTGCTCATCGGCCGGCCGCACCGGAGCGTGGCCGGCCAGTTCACCTGGCGGATGTCGTCGTCGGGCTGGTAGTCGCGGATCGACTCGAGTTCGGTACCGATCCCCAGCGGCCCACGGCGGTGGCGTCCGTCTTCGGCGAAACGTCCCGTCCGGACGTCGGCGGCGATCCGAGCAGCCTGAGGAAGGTCGGGGTAGACGTGGACCTCGACGGGTGAACCCACCCGGTGGTACCAGGCGGCCAATCCGAGGGGTCCCTGCACCCGGAGGGACACCGGGCCGAGGACATGCCGTCCCCGCAGGGTGGCGGAGACGGTGGCGTCGAGGCGGTCGGCGGCGACGGCGGGCTCGATGAGGATCCCCGGTGCGGTCGGCTGATGGACCGCCGTCCGGTGGGTCGTCACCGGAACCACCCGGAGTTCGGCGGTGGTGCCCCGGGCGAGGACCTTGGGGAGCCGGCGTTCGACGTCGGGGGGCCGACGAACCGTCCAGGCATCGGCGACGGTGAAGGCCGCCACCACCGTCATGGCGGCCACCGCCGCCGTTCGGGGAAGCCACAGCGCGGTGAGGGCGGCGAACGCCAAGAACGCGACCGCCCGGGGGGTGGGGTCATCGTGGCACGGGGACCGACGACACCGCCGCCGCCACCGCCTGATCCGGTCGGTAGCGTTCCAGCTCCGCTTCGGGGCGGAGGATGATGCGGTGCCGGAGCACCGCCGGGGCGGCGCGGCTGATGTCGTCGGGGGTGACGAAATCTCGGCCGGCCAGCACGGCGATGGCCCGGCCGGCGGCGAGGAGGTGGACGGCCGCCCGGGGACTCGCCCCCAGCTCCACCGCCGGAAGGGTTCGGGTCGCCCGCACGATCTCGGCGGTGTAGGCGACGACTTCGTCGGCCACCCGGCAGTCGTTGACCGCCGACCGTAGTGACGCCAGGTCGTCGGAGCCGACGACCGGTTCGACGTCGCCGAGGGCTGCCGGGTTCAGACCGTCCCGGGCGAGGCGCAGCATGGCGACCTCGTCGTCCCGGGACGGGTATCCGACGTCGATCTTCATGAGGAACCGGTCGAGTTGGGCTTCGGGGAGCGGGTAGGTCCCTTCGTATTCGACGGGGTTCTGGGTGGCGACGACGAGGAACGGGCGGGGGAGAGGCCGGCTGGTCCCGTCGACGGAGACCTGGGCTTCCTCCATCGCCTCCAGCAGGGCGGCCTGGGTCTTGGGGGGTGTGCGGTTGATCTCGTCGGCCAACAGGACGTTGGTGAACACCGGCCCGGGCCGGAACACCAGGTCGGATCCCCGCAGGGTCATGGTTCCGGTGAGGTCGGAGGGGAGCATGTCGGGGGTGAACTGCACCCGGGCGAACTGGAGGGAGACGGCCCGGGCGAAGGCCGAAGCGAGGAGGGTCTTCGCCGTGCCCGGCACCCCTTCCAACAGGACGTGTCCTCCCAAGGCGACGCCGGCGAGGAGGGCGTCGACGGCGGACCTCTGCCCGACGACGACCTTGCCGACCTCGGCGAGGACCCGTTCACGAAGCTCTCTCATCGCAAAACCCTTTCCGTCGTCGCCGTCCGGAGCGAAGCCACTGCCCGATGCACGGCGAGGAGCGTCTCGGTGTCGTCGTCGCCGCCCATGATGGCGGCCACCGTGCGGCTGTCGAGTCCGAGTCGTCGGGCCGCATGTTCCAGACGGTCGGCGTCGGCGTCGGCGGCGACACCGGCGCGGGTGGCGACGAGGCGGCGGGCTTCGGCCCGGAGTGCCGGAAGTGTCGCCGTCGGGTCGCCGGCCCGGACGAGGAGCCCGGCGACCGACTCGACGTACCGTTCCCGACCGGGGCCGAGGTCGCGGGTGGTCTCCTGGGCGGGTACGAGGCGGCGGCCGGCCGCGTAGAGACCGACGAGCACCACGAAGGCCAGGAGCGGCCAGGTGCGACGCCAGGCGGCCGGAAGGGCAGACCGGGCCTCGGTGTAGCCGTGGCGGAACTCGTCGAAGACGACCGGACCGTCACCTACCACACCGGCGGCGTACCGGGCGTTGCCCGGATACGCCAGCGCCCAGTTGGCGAACACCGACCCGTCGGCGACGAGGTGGACGATCCCGTCCCCGACGCCGAACGTCAACGCCACCGGGCGGGCTCCTCCGAGGACTGGGAGGCCCGGACCGGCACGGTCCCATGATCCGAACCCTGCCGCCCGGACCTCGCCGGGTCCGCCGGGTGGCGCCCCCCACGGCGAGATGGTTTCGTCTCCTGCTGGGTCCCAGCCCGGATCGAAGTCGACCAGACGCTCCACCGTCGCCGCGTCCACGTTGCCGGCCACGACGACGGTGCCTCCGTCTTCGACGAACCGCCGGAGGGCGTCGAGCTCCGAAGGTGCGAACGCCGCCACACCCGGCTCCACCACCACGAAGGTTCCGGCGTCGGCCAAGGTGGAGGCGTCGACGGGCAACCGGAGCCTCCGGACGTCGACCCCGCGCCGTCGCAGGAGCTCGTACCAGGCGGCCACACCGTCGGGGGCAGTCACGTATGAGGAGCCGGCAGGGCCTTCGACCACCTCGGAACGGTCGAGGAGGGCACCGACGAGGACGGCGACGTTGAGGGCCACGACGGAGACGACCACGACGACGACGGTGCGGCGGTTCACGGCGACCGGGCCCCCAGCACCTCGGCCCAGCCGCGACGGGAAGCGGCGTCGTCTTCGGGTCCCGCCGGTCGACCCCCGTAGACGATCTCGTCGAACTGGGCGGCGAGGCGGTCGAAGGCGGGCGAATCCAAGGCGGAGGCCACCTCGTGGGTGGTCAAACCGGGGGCGAAGCGGATCAGGCCTTCCCGGTCGGCACGCAACAGCCCCGCCAAGAAGCGGAGGCGGACCGCCTCCGACCAGTCGCCGGCCTCGGCGGCGAGGTCGGCGGAGCGTTCCACCTGCCCCGGGTCCAGGCCCGCCTCCATCGCCCGCCGCAACGACGTCTCGGTGGCCACCCGGCGGGCGCGACGGCGGGCGAGGTTGGTGGTGACGGCCGCTGCCAGGCCCACCACCGCCGCCAGGGCCACCCCGCCCACGACGACGGCCCCGCCGGGCACCGACGCCAGGTTCCCCAAGAA
>WFOA01000141.1 GCA_015488325.1 Acidimicrobiia bacterium
GACCCGAGGAGGGTGGAGGGGTTCTCGGCGTTCTCCAGGGGGTCGCCGCCGCTGCCTCCGTCACCGAGGGGGATGTACAGGTAGCCGTCGGGTCCGAAGTCGATCATGCCGCCGTTGTGGTTGCCGTAGGGCTGGTCGACGGTGAGGACGGTCCTGGCGGTCGCCGGGTCGGCGACGTCGGGGTTGGACGAGACCCGGTATTCGACGATCCGGGTGTCGCCGGCGGTGTCGGTGTAGTTGACGTAGAACCGGCCGTTGGTGGCGTAGTCGGGGTGGAACGCCAACCCCAACAGCCCCTGTTCGCCGCCGCCGGAGACGAGGGCCGACAGGTCGAGGTAGGGCGTCGACAGCACCGTTCCGTTCTTCCAGATCCGGATCCTGCCGGTCTTTTCGACGATGAAGAGGCGGTCGTCGCCTGCCGGTGCGGTGACGTACAGCGGCTGGGACAGTCCCGTGGCGACCTCTTCGACGCCGATGTCGGCTTGGACGGGGAGTGCGGTCAGCATCATCGCCGCCGCGAGGAGGCTCCCGATGATGGTTCTGGGTGACCGCACGGGCGCGCATGCTACCTGCCGAGCGTTCGCGGTCGAGGGTCTTTCGTCCCGATCCCTGCCGTCCCGGTGGGGGAGGGTGAAGCCCCCGCCGGGGTGACGGGTCGGTTCGCCGGAGCCGGTACCCTGGCAGGCCCGTGACCCGAGGAGCGACGTGAGCGGAGATCTCGAAGCGTTGGCGGTGGCGACGATCAAGGGCTTGGCGATGGACGCCGTCCAGCGTGCCAACTCCGGCCACCCGGGGATGCCGATGGGGATGGCCGACATCGCCGTCACCCTGTGGGGCCGGTTCCTGGTCGTCGACCCCGACGATCCCACCTGGGTCGACCGTGACCGGTTCGTCCTGTCGAACGGCCACGGGTCGATGCTGTTGTACGCGCTGGTGCACCTGGCGGGCTTCCCCCTGTCGTTGGACGACCTGAAGTCGTTCCGCCAGTGGGGGTCTCCCACTCCGGGTCATCCGGAACGGGACCCCGAACGTGGGATCGAGATGACGACGGGGCCTCTGGGCCAGGGGTTCGGCACCGGCGTCGGGATGGCGATCGCCGAAGAGCATCTCCGGGCCGTGTTCGGTGACGACCTGGTCTCCCACCGCACCTTCGGGTTCGTCTCCGACGGCGACCTGATGGAGGGCATCAGCTCCGAGGCGGCGTCGCTGGCGGGTCACCTCGGTCTGGGCCGGCTCGTCTACTTCTACGACGACAACGACATCTCGATCGACGGCTCCACCGACATCACCTTCTCCGAGGACGTGCCCGCCCGTTTTCGGGCGGTCGGCTGGCATGTGACCGAGGTGGACGGACACGACCGGGAGGCGGTCGCCCAGGCCACGAAGGAGTCTCTGGAGGTGGCGGACCGTCCTTCCCTCGTCGTCTGCCACACCCACATCGCCGCCGGTGCCCCCAACGCGCAGGACACCGCCGCGTCCCATGGTGCACCCCTCGGGGAGGAGGAGGTCCGGGCGACGAAGGAGGCGATCGGGCTCCCCGTCGACGAGACGTTCTTCGTTCCGGACGAGGTGTACGGGTTCTTCTCGGAGGCGATGGACCGTGGCCGTCGGGCCCGGCGGGCCTGGATGCGGCGACGCGACGCCGCCTTCGAAGCCGACCCCGACCTGAAGGCGCGCTGGGACGCCTACTGGGCTCCGGGGCCGGTCCGTCTGGAGGACCCCGGGTTCGAGGTCGGGTCGAAGCTGGCGACACGGGCGGCGTCGGGGAGACTGTTCGGTCAGATCGCCGAGAAGGTCCCGTCGTTTCTCGGTGGCGCCGCCGACCTGGCGGCGTCGACGAAGACCCACATCCCGTCCGACGGCTATTTCTCCCGGGACGACCGAACTGCCCGCAACCTCGCCTTCGGGATCCGCGAACACGCCATGGGGGCAATCGTGAACGGTCTGGCGGTGCACGGTGGCCTGCGTCCCTACGGCGCCACCTTCTTCGTCTTCAGCGACTACATGCGTCCCGCCGTCCGGCTGTCGGCGTTGATGGAGGCCCCTTCGATCTGGGTGTTCACCCACGATTCGGTGTTCCTCGGCGAGGACGGGCCCACCCACCAGCCGATCGAGCATCTGGCGTCGCTGCGGGCGATGCCCGGGCTGTGGGTGATCCGCCCGGCCGACGCCTCCGAGACGGTCGAGGCGTGGGAGGTCGCCCTGGCTCGCACCGACGGGCCGGTCGCCCTCGTGCTCACCCGTCAAGCGGTGCCGGTCTTGGACCGGCAGCCGGGGGGAGTGTCCCGAGGGGGCTACGTGGTGCGGCCGGGGGACGACGTGGTGTTGGTGGCGTCCGGCTCGGAGGTCCATGTCGCTTTGGGGGCGGCCGACCTCCTGTTGGGGCGGGGCATCTCCGCCCAGGTGGTGAGCCTCCCCTGCTGGGAGCTGTTCTTCGCCCAGGACGACGCGTATCGGGATTCGGTGCTCGGGGACGGCCTTCCCCGGGTGTCGGTGGAGGCCGCCGCCACCTTCGGCTGGGAGCGTGTCGTCGGCTCGGACGGTCTGGTCGTCGGCGTCGACCGCTTCGGCGCTTCGGCGCCGGGAGGGGTGATCGCCGAACGGTTGGGGTTCACCGCCGACCAGGTCGCCGACCGGGTGGCCGACTTCCTGTCTTGACCGAGAACCTCCAGGTCTGCTGCGGTCAACCGATACTGTGATGAGACCCATGTCTTCAGCGCCCCGCTCCGTCCTCCGCCGCGCCGCCCTGGTGGTGGCGTGGATGCTGGTGGTGACGGCCGCTCCTGCCTCCGCCCAGCAGGGCAGCGACGTGATCACGATCACCGGCGGGGGTTGGGGCCACGGCG
>WFOA01000142.1 GCA_015488325.1 Acidimicrobiia bacterium
CCGGACGGGTCGCCGAGCTCGCCGCCGCCGCCGCCGAGGTCCGGCCCGCCCGTCTGGCCCTCGCCGACACGATCGGGGTCGCTACCCCCGCCGACGTCCACGAACGGATCTCAGCCGTTCGCGACGCCGTCGGCGACGGCGTGGAGCTCGCCGTGCATTTCCACAACACCCGCAACACGGGGATCGCCAACGCCTACGCCGCCTGGGAGGAGGGCGTCAGGGTCTTCGACGCCTCCCTGGGTGGCGTCGGCGGATGCCCCTTCGCCCCCGACGCCACCGGCAACATCCCGACGGAGGACCTGGTGTACATGTTCACCCGGATGGGCGTCACCACCGACGTCGACCTCGAACGGCTCGCCGAGGCGTCACGGTGGCTGGAAGCCCGCCTCGGCCACCCCGTGCCCGGGCTCTACGCCAAGGCCGGTCCGTTCCCCCCGTGACCGTCACGGGGCGAGACCGAGGGTCTCCAAGGCTTCGGTGAGCTTGGCCGCTTCCCGATCGAGCTCGTCCCGGTCGGCCGAACCGGCGTTGGCGAAGCTCAGGTCGTGCACCGACCAGATCGGGATGACGTGGAGGTGGAGGTGGGGGACCTCCAATCCCGCCAGCATCAGGCCGACCTTCTCGGGCCGGTAGACGTGCTCCTGGGCCCGGCCGATCCGCCGGGCCACGCCGACGAGGTGATCCATCAACTCGGGATCGGCGTCCAACCAGTGGTCGACCTCCTCGTAGGGCACCACCAGGGTGTGTCCCGGCTTGAGGGGAGCGATCGACAGGAAGGCGGCGCAGCGGTCGTCCCGCCACACGAAGCTGGCGGGCAGCTCGCCGTCGAGGATCCGGGTGAAGATGGTCGCCATGCCGTCAGCCTACCGGCCGCCGCCGAGGGCCGCCGCCAACGCGGCGTGGTAGGAGACGACCAGGGGATCGACCAGCCCATGGCGGTCCAACACCGTTGCCACACCGTCGGCGTAGTCCCAGGCGTTCCCGTAGGGCCCGCCCCCGCACGAGACGTTGGCGACCGCCGCCTCGACCAGCTCCTCGATCCCCCGATCGGCCCATTCGGAACCCATCGTCCACACGTAGGCCACCACGACGTCGCCGTCCACCTCCACCTCCCCCACCTCCGGCTCGGAAGCCTCGCGTTCGACCAGGCGGTCGAACACCTCGGCGGCGTCCCCACCGGGCCGCACGACCAGGCCCCAGGTGCCGGCACCCGCCACCAGGGATGCCGTCGGAGCCGGACACGCCCGGGTGCCCCAGTTCCGAACCGACGGGTGCCCGAACACTCGACGCCGGTGCCTGAGCCAGCCGGGACGAACCTCGGCGACGTCGAACCCCGGTCGGAACATGAGGGACCCGTAGGCGAACACCCAGTGGACACGACGCACCACGACAGGGTACCTCCGACCCGAAACCCGTCCGGGACTCCGCCGACGAGGAGACGAGAACACCTCAAATCGGGGTCTCCGACGGCCGAAACAGAGGGTGAGATCCCTCGGGGTCGGTCAGGGAGTTCCGAGGGGTCCGTCAGCATACGAGAGGAAGAGGGTGCCGCTTTTCCTGATCGCCGGTGCCGCCGTCGCGATCGGCCTGTTCGCCTCCTGGGCATGGGAGGCGTACCGCCATCGCGTCCGCCTCGAAGGCCTGGAGCTGCGGATCCACGTCAACGGGATCCGTGGGAAGTCGACGGTGACCCGCATCCTCGCCGGGTTGCTGCGGGAGGCCGGATACGTGACCGTCGGCAAGTCCACCGGCACCTTCGCCGCCGTCATCGACCCCGACGGCAACGACATTCCCATCGTCAGGCGCGGCCCGCCGACCATCCTCGAGCAGATCTCGGTGATCCGTCGGCATGTCACGCCGGACGTGGACGCACTCGTCATCGAGTGCATGGCCATCAACCCCGTCTACCAGGAGGTGAGCGAGAGCAAGATCGTACGTTCCAACATCGGTGTCCTCACCAACGTCCGGGAAGACCACCAGGACGTCATGGGCGAATCCCTCCGGGACATCGCCCGTTCGTTGATGTCCACATGTCCCGTGGACGGAACCCTGATCACAGCCGAGCAGAACCCGGCCATCCGGCGGGTCATCCTACGCGAGGCGGCCGCTCGCGGCACCCAGGTCGTCTTCGCCGACCCTTCCCTCGTCACCGACGAGGACCTGGCCCGCTTCGACTACGTCGCCTTCCCTGACAACGTGGCGATCGGATTGGCGCTGGCCCGGCTGTTGGGGATCCCCCGGGAGGTGGCGATGCGGGGCATGGTGAAGGCACCACCCGATCCGGGGGTCCTGCGAATGCGGGACCTCCGGATCGGCTCCAAACGGGTCACGTGGGCGAACCTCTTCGCCGTCAACGACCGAGAGTCGATGATCGCCGCCATGGAGAAGGTGGCGGCCTACCGGACGGACGCAACCACCACCGTCGGCATCCTCAACAACCGGCCCGACCGGGAACGGCGCGCCGTCCAGTTCGCCGACATCGCCGTGTCGGACCTCTCCTTCGACCGGCTCGTCACCTTCGGGGCCTTCGAGGAGCTGGTCACCGACCGTCTCGTCGACCTCGGCTACCCCCTCGACCGCATCATCAACCTCGGTGACCGCTCTCGACCGAGCCTCGACGAGATCCTCGAACGGGCCGTCCTCGCCATGCCCACGCCCCATGTGCTCCTCGTCGGCTTCGTCAACATCCACACCGAGCAGGCCGAGATGCTCATGAGCTATCTCGAACACGAGGCCGAGCCCTACCCCACCTCCGCCCGAGGACCGACCTGACATGCGCGACTACCTCTTCGGGATCGAGGTCGTCCGTTTCGCCTTCCTGGCGGGGGTGGTGGTGTCCCTCGTCCTCTACGAGCGGCGCCATCTCACCACGGGCTCCCTGGTGGTGCCCGGATACGTGGCGGTGTTCCTCATCCAGCCCCTGGTGATCGTCGCCACCGCCCTCAACGCCCTCGTCACCTACTGGTTCGTCAACCGGGTGGTGGCCCGCCGTGTGCTTCTGTACGGCCGCTCCAAGTTCTCGGTCCTCGCCCTGGTCTCCATCGCCATTCAGGCGGTGATGTTGAAACTCTCCCCCACCGGCCCGTACCTGTGGGAGAGCGACGTCCCCATCTTCGTCGGAGCCGGCTTCGTGATCCCGGCCCTCGTCGCCCACGACATGGCACGTCAAGGGGTCTCCAAGACGCTTCGGTCGGTGCTGCTGGCGGGATCCATCGTCGCCGTCCCCATCGCCCTGGCGCTCTGGCTCGTCCCCGGGGTACAGGCCACCGCACCCCTCGTCGGATACGAAGTCCTGGCGGTGCCCCCGGAGTGGGTGCCCGCCGCCGTCTTCCTCTCCGCCGCCGCCGCCTGGGGACTGTTCCACAATCACCGTCTGCGGGCCGGCGGGTTCGTTGGTGCCGCCTACGTGGGGATGCTGACCGCCGACCTGCTCCAGATCGTGTTCGTCGCCACCGTCGGCTTCGCCACCTACCTCGTCGTGAGCCGGCTCCTCCAGCCGTGGATGATCCTCTTCGGACGCCGCAAGTTCGCCGCCATGCTCCTCGTGTCGGGGCTGCTGGCGTGGACGACGATGTGGTTCGGGACGGCCGTCCTCGGCTACGAGATCTCGTACTACGTCACCTTGTCATCGGTGGCCCTCACACCGCTGTTCGTCCCCGGACTCGTCGCCAACGACATGGAACGGTCGGGGATCCCCAGGGTGGTGGTCGGCACCGTCCTCGGAGCCGGCTTCGTCGTGCCGGCCATCCTCGCCGTCGTCACCGTCGTCGAGACGGGCACCCCTTCCGTCGTCTGGACCCTCATCTCCCTGGGGGTGGGGACGGTCATCTTCTATCCCCAGATCAGGTGGGTGGGAGCATGTGTCCTCGCCGGGATCCTCCGAGTGGTGCGCGGCAGGCGTGGGCGGCATCGGCCCCCGGTGCTCGTCCCCGGACC
>WFOA01000143.1 GCA_015488325.1 Acidimicrobiia bacterium
GCTCCCCACCGTCCGCCCACCCCCGAACCGGTGACCCTCTTCGCGCCCTTCGTCGAAGGAACGCTCTGTGTCGACGTCGCTCCGCTGGCGACGGTGTGCGTCGAGTAGGTCTCCCCGCTCGAGCAAACGCCCAAGGAACCTCACCGACCTGCTCCCCGCACTTCCCCGAACGGTTCGCTGGTGTCGGCTCGGCACCTTGGGCGTTGCCCCGCCGAATGTACGGAGCCCGACCTTCGGAGTCAACCGGGTCGTACGCACCCTCAGCCTGTACGTGGATCGATGAATCTAGGATGATCAGACATCATCTCGCCATCACATGACCGTCTTTCTCACCGTTGTCCACGGTTTCCACAGGTTTCCACAGCGGGTTGTGCACAGCGTCATGTGCACAAGTTTTTAAGGCGAGTTTTCGCGGACTCCCATCGCCCGGACGAGGGCCGGGTACGCCACCTCGATCGCCTCGTAGATCTCCCCCAACACCAGCTCCAGCTCGGAGCGGGTGACCCATTCGTCGGGGATGCGGCCAACGACCAGCACCGCCTCTTCGCGTGCGTCGACCGCGAACCGGACCCGGAAGGTCGAACGGTTGCGAACCAGGCACTGGTACAGCACCTCGGACCGGTCACCGGGCGGGAGAGGTAGCACATATGCCTCGAACCGGAGGCTGCGTTCACCCGGCTGCCACCACACCGTCGTGAACGGTCGCACCCCCTGCCGAACCCGGATCGCCCAACGACCATCCACCTCTTCGGCGTACTCCACCGCCGAATCGCCGTCGGCGACCCAGCCCGCGATCACTTCGGCGAGGAGATCAGAGCTCGACACGAGCTGCGATCCCGCCGTACAGCTCGAGGAACCGGTTCACCGTCGCCGGCCACGAGAACCGCTCCGACCATTCCACCGCGCCCCGGGACAACACACCCGCAGTCGCTGCGTCCGACAGCACGGTCTCGAGCGCGGCGGCATGGTCCGACGGATCCCACCCGTCAACCAACAACCCCGAACGACCCTCCTGGACGACGTCGGGGAGGCCCCCGACCCGGGCCGCCACCACCGGGACCCCGCAGGCCTGGGCTTCGGCGGCGACCAGGCCGAAGGATTCGCTTCGGGACGGGACGTGGAGCACATCGGCTGCCCGGTACCAGTCGGCGAGGGCCCGGTGAGGCATCGTTCCCCGGAACCGCACCCGCGCCGACAGTGCCGCCTCGTGAACCCGCCGGATGAGGCGATCGAGCTCCGGCTCTCCGTTGGATCCGCTCGGCCCGCCGACGAGGTCCAGTTCGACCCCGGGGATGCGCCGGCTGAGCAGGACGAAGGCTTCGACCGCCACGTCGACCCCCTTCAGGGGCTGAATACGACCCACATAGAGGACCCGGGGCCCGTCGCCGAGACCGAGCCGCCTCCGGGCCGCTGCCCGCGACCCGGGATGGAACAGGGTGTGGTCGACCCCGGGTGGCGACGTGCAGAGCCGTCCGGGGTCGGCCCCGTAGTGCTCCATCAGGTCGGCTGCCTCCGCCGGGGTGGACGCCACGACGCAGTCGGCCTCTTCGATCACCTCGTGCTCGGTGGCGATACGCAGCAGCGGCTCCGGCGGGTCGTCGAAACGTCGAGTCAGGTCCTTCACACGGCCGAGGGTGTGGAAGGAGTTCGCCACCGGGATCCCCAGACGACGTTTCAGGACGATCGCGGCCCACCCAGACAGCCAGTAGTGGGAGTGGACGACGTCCGGGGGTGGGTCCATGGTCTCGATCAACGCCGCCACCCCGTCGGCGAACTCCACGACGAACGCCGCGAGATCGGCCGTGTCGACCGCCCGGTCCGGTCCCGCCGTCACGTGATGGACCCGGTAGCGGGCCGAGACCTCCACCATATCGGCCAGGCCCGGGCGGTCGCGGCGGGTGAACACGTCCACCTCCACGCCTCGGCTCGCCATCGCCCGGGCGAGCTCGTCCACGTACACGTTCATTCCACCCGCGGTGCCTTCCCCGGGGGTGAGCAGCGGCGAGGTGTGCATCGACACCAGGACCACCCGGTCGATCATCGCATCGCCCTCACCGTGCACAGCCTCCTCTCCTCCGCGCCGAACCGGAACTTGTACTCTTCGTCTCCCTTCAGGAAATCGAACCGGGGACGACCCTCTGCGATCGCCCGTTCGATCATCGTCCCCAGCAGCACCCATCCGGGAGAGGCCGCCGCCAGCTCCGGATCGTAGGCCGAGTTGTAGAGGAAGTATCCGTCGTCGTCGGCGTAGCCGAACATCGCCGCCGCCGCACGGTCGGTCCCGGGGATCCGCAGGAGGTCGACACGCCACCCCTCCAAGGCGACGAGAGCCCGGAAGAGCGCTTCCATGTCGGCGGTCATGAACGTCCCCTTGTCTCCGGCGGCAAGCCGATGTAACCGGACGAACTCGTCGAACGCCCACCCGACGTCGTGGTGGGCTTCGTGCACGAGCGAACCCACCACCTCCACGTAGCGTCGCCGTTTCCGCCGCAGCTCGTGACGCTGTTTCTTCCCGATCGAAGCCAGATACTCGTCGAAGGTGGCCGGAAGGGACACGACCGCCGTCACCGTGTCCTCGACCACCTCGACGTTCGCCCCACCGCCTTCCAGTCCCTCCACCACCGGATCGACCCCTTCGACGGGGATCGAATCGAGCTCCCAGCGACCGTCGATCGTCGCCACGGCCTCGGCGAGGGCTGGACGGGGATCGGGCCCGAGGGGGCTGTGGTAGTCGGTGAGGTCGGCCTCGCCGACGAACCGCACGTCCCCGTCGTTTCGGACCAGGGCCACGAGCCCCTCCGCCGATTCGGCGAACACCAGCTCGTCACCGGGGCGGCGACGATGCTCCCACATCACCTGGAGGAACCCACGACCGGCGAAGGGGCCCACCGCGGGAGCCAGGGGCGGGGCGTCCCAGGCCGGGGAGTCCCAGCGGCGATGCAGGGTCATCGGTCGAACCCTCCCACGGTCCGCATCCGACCCACCACCCGGTCCCCGCCCCGCACGACCGGCTGCTCCACCTCCCGGAGGGACGCCGTCCCGCCTCCGGGGATCCGGTCCAGCCAGCGGAGCGCCGCCGCAGCCGCCGCACCGGCCGCCCGGGCCGACCCGTCCCAGGATTTGACCGCCAGACCGAGGACCCCGGGGATGCCCACCCCCAGACATCCCAGGGCACCCCGTTTGGCGAACCCGCCCGTCGCGACGGCGATCACCGCGTCGGGGTTGCCGCTACCCGACACCAGCGCCGGATACCTCCTCATGGCGTCGGTCACCCGCCGGAACCTCGGGTCGGAACCGAGGCGGAGGTAGGCCCGGGCGACCCCGAGCACCGACGTCGCGAACACGGGGACACCGCAGCCGTCGACACCCACCGGTTCGACCGAGATGTCGGTGAGCTCGGTCACCAAGGCGGCGACCCGCCGCTGGAGCGGATGGGAGGGGTCCAGATACGAAGCCCGGTCCCAACCTGCCGCCTTCGCCGCCACCAGCATCGCCGCGTGCTTCCCGGAACAGTTGTGCCAGAGCCGGCGGGGTGCCCGATGTCCGGCGAAGGCCAGCCGGCGAGCGGCGACGGCGGACAGCGGCCACGCCGGCGGGCATCGCAGGTCGTCTTCGCCCAGCCCGGCCCGGGCGAGAACACCCCGGACCGTCTCGACGTGGACGGGATGGCCGTCGTGGCTGGCGCAGGCGAGCGCCGTCTCGGTGGGGGTCAGGTCCGCACCCGCCTCCAGCGACACGGTCGCCTGGATCGGTTTCGCCGCCGACCGGAAGTAGAAGGGACGCTCGACGTCCCCGGCGGCGGCCACCACCTCGCCGTCGGGCCCCACGGCGGCGACGGCCACCTCGTGGACCGCCTCCACCAGCCCGGAACGCACGACCTCGACCCGCACCGGCATCACCGTCTCCTCACCGACCGGGTAGACGGTCGTGCGACGGTCGTGGGTCAGGGTCGAGCGGAGCTGACACGGCCTAGCGGACGACCGAGTCGGACTCGCCTTCATGGCGGTACCGGTCGGCCACCGCCTTCGCCAGCCGGTCCGCCACCGCCTGGACTCGCCGCCGCTGCTCGGAGATGCGCTCCTCCACCTCGATGAGCCCGGCGATCGCCCGTTCGATCTCCGTCTCGTCGATCTCGTCGAGCCGGGCGAAGATGTCGGTCCCGAGGACCTGATCGACCTCCCGCTTGCCCACGTCGGGCAGGGGCGGCAGATCCGCCACGACGTGGCGGGGACGATGACTCGCAGACGACTCGGCGTTCCCGCCGGGGGCGTCGGCGAGGATGTGGGGGAGCGCCTCGATGAGCGAACGGCGCTCCTCCCCCCGGCGGCGACGCAGCTCGAAGCGCAACAGGTCGATGCGCCCGTGCAGCATGCGCCGGTAGAAGGACAGCTCGTTCTCGACTTCGTCGGCCATCCTCCTCCGTTCCCGGAGCTCGGTCAGGTCGAGCGCGTCGATGTCGGCGACGAACTCGGAGGACAGGACACGGTCGAGTCGGCGGCGGGTCTCGCTCACGTCGACAGCCTACCCGCAGGCGCGCTTGAGGGTGGGGTACGGATTCACCGCCGCCGAGCCCCGACCGCCGGGATGGAGCTGGAAGTGGAGTTGCGGGGCACTGTCGCGGGCGTTCCCCGTGTCGCCGTTGAAGCCGATGACCTGACCTGCCGAGACCCGCTGGCCGCTCTTCACGTTGAAGCTGGAGAGGTGGGCGTAGTAGTAGGCGACGCCGTAGTCGGAGATGAGCCAGATGGCATTGCCTCCCAAACCTCCGACCCGGGTGACCACGGTCCCCGACGCCACGGCGATGAGCTTCGCGCCCCGCGGCCCGAACATGTCGGTGCCCTTGTGCGTCCGACCCCCCGACCGGGGCGCCCCCCACGTGTCGATGAACGAAGAACCCGGGAACGGGCAGAGGAAACCGGGGGTGGCGCCCGCCGGAACCCCTCCCGCCGCCGAGCCCCGGCGGGCCGCCTCCCGTGCCCGGGCGGCGGCGAGCTCACGTTCGTACTGGCGACGCAGCCGCTTGCAGTCCGCCGAGAGCTTCCCGAAGGCTTCCCGTTCGGCGTTCGTCACCTCCTCCAACTCGGCGGAGATCTCCGCCCGCATCTGCTGCACCTCACGGAGCCGCGCCTCACGGGCGGCGAGTTCGTCCTGGAAGCGCTGGAGGTCGGCCCGGAGAGCCAGCAGGTCGTCGAGGGAACCGACGGTGTCCTCGTTCGCCGCCGCCAAGAACTCCTGGCCGGCGATGAGGTCGTCGACCGAGCCGGCCAGGAACACCAGCTCCGAGTTGGCGGCACCGCCCTGCATGTACCGTTCGATCGCCTGCTCCCGGATGCGACGCTCCACGTCGGCGATCTCCTGGCGCCGGTTGGCGGCGACCCGGGTGGCGAACTCCTGGGCGTGTTCCAGGTCGTCGATCTCCACGCTGACCTGTTCGTATTCGAGGGCTGCCTGCTCGAACCGCTCCCGCGCCTCCAGGTAGACCCGGTACTGGGTGTCGGAGTCGGCGCAGGCGGCGTCGACCTGGCTCTTCGTCACCGCCGAGAAGGCTGGACGCGGCACGAGGGTCGCCACCACGACGACGGAGAGCATGAGGATGCTGCCGCGGGTCGGCAGAGAAGGCGACATCGCCACCACAGGCTACCGAAAGCCCGCTGCTGGACGAAACCACCTCTCAGACGAGGAACCGGAGCAGCGGGAAGTAGACCGCCGCCGCCAACATGGGCCCGTCCAGCCCGGTGAACGCGCCGGTGATGTCCGGTCCGAGGGAGACGGTGCCGCTCCTCACCATCGACCCGAAGGCGCGCCCGGCCACCAACGCGATGGCGAGGAGGAGGCCGAGGACGAGGAAGGCGACCACGTCCAGGTCCCATGCGGCGGCCGCTCCCACCGAGGTGCTCACCGCTACCAGGGCGGTCACCGTGAAGGGTTCACTGAAGGTGAGATGGCCCAGACGCTCGGTGACGGTCCCGGCGATCCCGGCCAGGATGGTCACCGCCAGGAACACCCCGACGGCCCGTCCACCCGGTGTGAAGGCGGATCGGGCCAGGGTCAGCGAGGCCGTGGCCGCTCCCACCATCGCTCCCAACGTCACGCCCGACGCCAGCGCCGGGAGCAGCCGGGCCGAGTCCGACAGCACGCCCCACGACAGGGCGAGGATCACCGCCGCCGCCAACGCCAGCCCGAACCCGATCGGCCCGAGCAGGTGGGTGAGGACCACGGCGACGGGCGCCGCCAGGATCATCGGAGTGGCCGGCAGGTCGCGACCCCAACGCGACGACGACACGGCCACGTCCGCCACCCAGGCCCCGGCGACACCGACGAGGGCGGCCGCCCACGCCGCCGGACTGTCGGCGAGGTTCGCCACGACGAGGACGCCGGCGACGGCGAGGCCCGCCACCGACTCCACCCCCACCCGGTCGTCGGCCATCATCGGCCCCGCACCCCCCGACACCGGAGGGATGAGCGCCACCTCGTCGTCGGGGCCGACCCGGTCGGACGGCCGAGCCTCCTCACCGTTGAGCCAGACCCGGGACCGTTCGAGGATCTCGGCGAACCTCGGCCCGAACCGTTCGGCGGCCCGTTCGACCACTTCGCCGACGGTGCCACCTTCCACGTCGAGGCGGGAGGTTCCCGCTGCGTCACGGAGCCCGGCGAACAGACGGAGGGTGGCCATGGCCCCAATGTACCGGACGGGTGTCCTCCGGCGCATCCCATCGCCCGCCGGGCGTCGGATCCAACGTATCAGACGGAGAGCTCCGGGATCGTTCGGGCCGAGTGGTCTCGGACAGGGAGGACGATGGGAACGGTTCGACATGCGTTTCGGCGTCTCGTGAAGGCGTTCGCCCGGGGCCTGCGCCGCCTGTTCGGCCCTCCCGTGTCCCATCCGACACGCATCGACGGCCGATTCGAAGACCCCGAAACCTGAACCCCCGACGCCGCATCGGGTGTCCTCCCCGTGCCATGCGGCATCCGATACCCTGGCGGCCATGTTCGAGCGGCCGGAATCCGCAGACCCGCCCCTCGTGGCCGCCGACATCCCCCTCATCGGCGACGAACGGCGGAAGAACTGGGCGAAGGTAGTACGGGCGGTGGACCCCACCAAGACCTCCGGCTGGGCCTACGAAGGGGAGTTCGTGGCGGCCGGCGGCATCCAAGACGTCCCTTCGGGGGCGGTGCTGGTCGTCTACGGGGAGCGGGGGTCGCGCGCCAACCCGATGATCGAGGCGCGGGTCTACCAGGTCAACGGCGACGGGACCCTCACCGAGCACGCCCGGGCGAAGGGCCGTGCCTGGGCCCGCACCCTCCGGGACCGGGTGTGCGAACTCCTCGAAGCCCCGCCGCCCGTCGTCTACGACCTCTCCCACCTGTCCGACGAAGAGCTGCTGGAGGAGGTGCACCGCCGCGGTCTGCTCTGACCCGGCCGGTACCCTCACGTCCGGAAAGGAGGTTCGAGGTGCGCGCCATCTTGGTGGAGAGGACCGGCGGTCCCGAGGTGCTGCGATGGGTGGAGGTCGAAGATCCCACCCCGGGGCCGGGCGAGGTGTTGGTCGAGCTCGCCGCCGCCGGCCTCAACTTCATCGACACCTACCACCGCACCGGGTTGTACCCGGTCGAGCTGCCGTTCGTCCCCGGGATGGAAGGAGCAGGCGTCGTCGAAGCGGTCGGGGCCGAAGTGTCGACGTTCCGTCCCGGCGATCGGGTGGCATGGCCGCTGCATCTCGGGTCGTACGCCGAGAAGGTGGTCGTCCCCGCAACCGACCTGGTGCCGGTCCCCGACGAGGTGGACCTGGAGACGGCGGCGGCGGTCCTCCTCCAGGGGATGACCGCCCACTACCTCGTCCACGACACCTATCCCCTCTCCGACGGCGAACGGTGTCTCGTCCACGCCGCCGCCGGAGGTGTCGGCCTGGCCCTCGTGCAGATGGCGAAACGCCTGGGCGCCGAGGTGTTCGCCACCGCCGGCGGTCCGGAGAAGGTCGCCCTCGCCGAAGAGGCCGGCGCCGACCACGTGATCGACTACCGCGCCCGTGACTTCGCCGAGGCGATCGGAGAGATCGCCGGACCCAAACCCCTCCACGTCGTCTACGACGGGGTGGGAGCCGCCACCTTCGACGCCTCCCTGGAGCTGTTGCGGCCGCGAGGCATGATGGTCACGTTCGGCAACGCCTCCGGACCGGTCGATCCGGTGCCTCCCCTCCGCCTCTCTCAGCTCGGCTCGCTCTATCTGACCCGTCCGACCCTCGGGGACTACATCGCCACCCGCGAGGAGCTCGAAGGACGAGCCCGGGACCTGTTCTCCTGGATCGCCGACGGATCTCTCACGGTGCGAATCGGCGAACGTCTCCCCCTGCCCGAGGCGGCTCACGCCCACGAGCTCCTCGAGGCACGCCGGACGACGGGCAAGGTCCTGCTCATCCCTCCCGGCCGCTGACCTCCCGGATCCGTTCCAGGAGGGCGAGGACGGCGAGGGAGGCGTCGAGGGGGTGTCGGGAGCTCTCCACCAGACCGGCACGAAGGCAGCGGTGGACTTCTTCGACCTCGAATCGGTACCCGGACCCGACGTATCCCACGTCGAAGGACTCGACCAGTCTCGAACGCCGATGGTGGGTGATCGACGTGGCGTGGTGGAACGGGGCACGTACCACCAGCCGCCCCTCCGGTCCGGCAACGACCGCCTGGATGGCCGTGTCGGCGGCGAAGGAGCAGCCGATGAGCGACAGGGCTCCCCCGACATGGCGCATCACGGCCCCCACCTGCAGGTCGACGCCGGTGTCGGCATCGACCCGGACCGCGGCGACCTCCTCGGGATCTCCGAGCAGGGTCCGGGCGAAGGTGACGGGATAGACGCCGATGTCGAGGAGGGCGCCACCCGCCTGGGCGGGATCGAACCAGCGCCGGCCGGGGTCGGGGTCGGCCGGGAACCCGAAATCCGCCTCGACGTAACGCACGGCGCCGACCCTCCCGTCGTCGATGAGCTCGACGAGGACGTCCCAGGCCGGTTGGAACAGCATCCACATCGCCTCCATCAGGAACACCCGTCCCCGCCGGGCCACCTCGACGAGGCGTCGAGCCTGGGCCACGGTGGCCGCCAGCGGCTTCTCGCACAACACCGGCACCCCCCGTTCGAGGGCGGCGGCGGCGTCGGAGACGTGCCGATCATGGGTGGAGGCGACGTACACGACGTCGACGTCGGGACGTTCGGCGAGGGTGGCGGGGGTGGCGGCCACCGCCAGGCCGTGGCGGGCGGCGAAGGACGCGGCCCTCTCCGGGGAACGCGACGTCACGGCGACGGGCCGAGCCGACGGAACCTCGGTGAGGGTCGCCACCATCGCCTCGGCCATGCGCCCCGTGCCGACGATTCCCCAGCCGAACCTCTCCACCGTCTCGACGCTAGCTTCGCCACCTCCACAGATGCCCCTCAGATGACGACGATCTCGGTGACGACGACCACGTCGTCACCGCGAACGACCATCCGGGCGGGGCCGGAGGGGACATCGTCGAAGGAGAAGCGGCCGAGGGTGTCGGTCCCGGTGAGCTGGTTCCCTTCGGGTGTCTGCAACTCGATCCGGGCGGTTTGGGGCGGGACCAGTTGGCCGACGATCCTCCGACCGCCGCTGTGGGTGACCATCACTTCGACCTCGACGCCGGGGGCCCGGAAGGCGACCTGGCGCGCCGTCTCGGTACCGCGGACGCCGGCGACGTCCTCCTCCGCCGAGTCGTACACCAGCTTGGCGAGTTCGGCGTCGATGGACCGCCAGGTGAACGCGGCACGGGCAGCCCTGCGGGCCGTCTCCGGCACCGGGTCGGCGGCCTCGAGGGCGCGGCGCAACATCGCGAGGATCTGGTCGTCGGTCCAGTCGCTCATCGGGATCCTCCGTTGCTCGGTTTCAGCCCGCGATGTCGCTCCATGATCTGACGCATCCGTTTGATGCATCGCCCGAAGGTGGGTCCGATGCTGCCGACGGGACGGCCCACCAGCTCGGCGATCGTCCGATAGTCGAGGGGCGGGTCGGCGCACACGAGCCGCAGGAGATGCCGACAGTCTTCGGGAAGCTCGGCGAACGCGCGGAACACGGCCCGCTCCGACTCGCCTTCGATGAGGACGTCGGCCGCCTCCGGGTTCACCCGGTCGGGGAGGTCGAAACGGAACTCCGACGGCACCTCCCGACGGCGCTGCTGGAGGGCACGGATGGCCTCGTTCCGCGCCGTCGTGGCCAGCCAGCCCGCCAGCCGCTCCGGTTCGCGGATTCGACCGCAGTGTTCGACCAGCCGCAGCCACACGGTCTGGAACACGTCGTGGCGGGTCCCGTCGTCGAAGGGGAACCCTCGCACCACCGACCAGACGAGACGCTCGTACCGGCTGACGATCGCATCCCAGGCTCGCCGGTCACCTTCGGCGGCGCGGACGAGGAGTTCGGCGACGGAATCCTCCGACATCGGTGACCACTCTAGGAAGTGCCCCGGTGCCGCCTGGTGTCCTACAGCGGTCATCTCGCCCGAGAGACCCTCCCGCCGCCACGCTGATACGCGCGATGGGTCACCGGTTGACGACGGTGCCGAGACCGGGGAGCCGGAACAGGTCCGACCGGCGGACGACGGCTTCGGCTGCCTGACGGGCTTCACACCCGGTCCTCGCCATGTGATCGGCGATCGCCGCCGCCACCTTCGGCGCCGCGAAGGACGTCCCCGACCACCGGGCGAAACCACGGAAACGGTCGGGGTCGTGGCCGCCGACCATGTCCGCTGCGAAGTCGCCGTCGAAGAACGTCGAGACCACGTCCACCGCAGGGGCCGCGGCGTCGACCCAGGGCCCGAAGTTCGAGAACCAGGCTCGTCCTGCGCAGTCGAGGGCTCCGACACCGATGACGTCACGGTGGGCGGCGGGCCACGTCGGAGCACACCGCCCGTCGTTCCCGGCGGCGGCCACCACGACGGCGCCTTCGGCCGTCAACGCCTCGATCTCGGCACTCAGGAGCGGTGGCCGGGCGTCGGCGGCACCCGAGAAGGACATGTTGATGACGACCCCGTCGAGGGACCGTCCGGCGAGTCGTGCCCGGAACTCCTGGATCGAGCGGGAGATGGAGAGGTCGTCCCCGTCGCCGAAGCTGGTGAGGCAGCCTTCCACCTGGATCTCGACGTCGGGGGCCACCCTCCGCACGATACCGGCGATGAAGGTGCCGTGACCGGCCTGCCGGTCCAGGTACCCGTCCCCGTTCTCGTCGGTGAGGTCCTCGTCGGCGGCGTGGAGGACCTCCCCGTCTCCGAACCACTCCGAAGTGTCCCAGGGGGTGTGGACGGTCACGTGGCGGAGGTCGGGGTGCGCCGCCTGGCGGACACCCTGCCGCTCGGTCGTGGCGAGACCGGTGTCGAAGACGGCCACCGTGGGGCCGCCGCAGACGGGTGGACGTTCGGGCCAGGGAGCCGGGGCATCCGCGGGGACGGCCGTCGACATGTTCGGGTTGCCCAGAAACGCCGGGTTGCCCAAAAACGCCGGGTTGCCCAAGAAGGCGGAGGAACCGGAGAGTCCCTGAGCGAAGAACACCGTGTTCAGCCATGCTCGGACCCCGGCCGACCGCAGCGTCTCCAACGCCCGTTCGGCGGCGACCGGTCGGCCGGCGAAGCGCCGTTCGGAGTCGTCGGAGACGAACAGCACCGACCATCGTCCCTCCTCCGGCGTCTCCCACCCCCCGACGGTCGTCTCGGCCTGTCGGAGGGCCCGAACGGCGGCCTCCCGGTCGACCGCTTCGACGATTACCTGGCGAACCCGATGCGCCGTTCCCTTCGACGTGACCCCGATCCCCCGGAAACGCAGCTCCCACCTGAACAGTGCGGTGGCGAAGGCGGCGAACGCCTCTGCGCCGGCGTCCGGGTCGGGGCGACGCGGAGGCGGGTCGTCGCAGAACCCGCGGACGTCTCTCATCCATTCCACCTCGACTGCACCTCCTCCCCGGCGGCTCGTCCACCCGCCTGCCGCCGGGCCCCCTTCTAGCATCCCGACGATGTGCGCGCGGTCCGAGCACACCGTCCGTGCCCTCGCGCTGGTGGAGTCCGTACAGGGTGAGCCGGCGGCGGTCCGGGCCGCCGCCGACGAGATCATCCGGGACGTTCCCGGCACGGAAGCCGCGGCCATCGCCACCTGGGCTCGGGGTCTGGCCCGACGGGAACTGGGGGACCTCGGCCAGGCCCGACGCGACATCGAGGCGGCGATCCGGGCGGCCGCCGACGTGGCCGGAGCGGAGATCGTCGCCCGGATGCGCGACAGCCTCGCCTTCACCCTCTTCCTCCTCGGCGAAGACCGGGCCGCTCTCCGCCAGACCGACCTGGCCGCCCCCCACCTGAAGGGCGCGGCGGCAGCCCGGCTGAGGATGCAGCAGGGACTCATCCTGCATCGGCTCGGCGACACCGAAGCCGCCCTCCGCGCCTACCGGAGGGCACTCACCGGGATGGTGCGGGCCGGAGACACCCTCGGTGAGGTGCGGCTCCGGGTCAACCGGTCGATCCTGCACACCTACCGCTGGGACCTGGCGGCGGCGCAAGCCGACCTCGAACGCGCCCACGCCTTGGCCCTGGAACTGGGACAGCCGATGGTGCTCGCCGGATGCCAACACAACCTGGGGTACGTCGAAGGTCGACGTGGCGACGTCCCCGCCGCCTTGGAGTGGTACGCCCGAGCCCGGGAGACCTACCGCCAGGCCGGCATCTCCCGGGGCAACGCCGCCGTGCTGGAGGTCGACCAAGCCCAGCTCCTCCTCGAAGTCGGACTGAGCGACGAAGCCTTCGAGACCGCCCGCCGTGCCATCGACCTGCTGGGCGAAGGCGGGAACGAAGCCGACCGTGCCGAAGCCACCCTGCTGGCAGCGCAGGCCGCCCTGGCGTCCCGACGGATCGGCGAAGCCGAAGACCTGGCCAGGACCGCCGCCGACGCCTTCGCCCGGCAGCACCGCACGTCGTGGCGGGCCCTCGCCGACTACGTCGCCCTCCAGGCCCGACTCGCCGACCTCACCCAACGGCCCGAAGTCACCCGCCGAGACGCCGACCGGCTCGTCGCCGAAGCCCGAACGTCGCGGCTGCGGCTGCAGAGACACGGCTGGCGTATCGAAGCCCTCCACGCCGCCACCATCGAAGCCCGGGGCCTGCTCGCCGCCGGGAGGACCGCCGCCGCCAAGAGACGGCTCGACGCCGCCCAGCGGGCACGGCACCGGGGACCCGTCGACCTCCGCCTCCGGGCGTGGCACGCCACCGCGTTGCTCCGCGCCATCGAAGGGAACCGCTACGGCGCCTTTCGGGCCCTCACCGCCGGCCTGCAGGTCCTCGACACCCAACGCTCCACCTTCGGGGCGGCCGAACTCCGGGCCTCCTCCGCCCGGCTGGCGGACGACCTGGTCGAACTGGGGGTGGGCCTCGCCCTGGAGGAAGGGCGACCCGACCGGCTGCTCCGGTGGGCCGACCGGTCTCGAGCCGGGGCGATCCGACTCCACCCGGCGACGCCTCCCACCGACCCCCACCTCGCCGCCGAGCTCACCGAGCTGCGACGTCTCGAACAGCAGGCGACCGAGGCGACCCTCGCAGGTCGGGACCCCACACCACTGCACCGGGCTCGCGCCGAGCTGGAAGCACGGATCCGCAGCCGTGCTCGACGCCACCGGGCCGAAGCCCCGTCCCGTCCTCTCCTCGACGTCGACGCCCTCCGCCGGGCCCTCCAGGGGAGGACCCTGGTCGAATACGTGGAGCACCGTCGGACTCTCCACGCCGTCGTCGTCGACGAGGCGACCGTCCGCCACCACGATCTGGGACCGATCGGCCGTCTCACCGAGGAGGTCGAACGCGTCCGGTTCGACCTCGTGCGGCTCGCCCGGCGCGCCAGCCCGGAGGCGACCGCCGCGGCGGCGGCGTCCCTCACCGACGTCGGCTCCACCCTCGAACGCCGCCTGTTGGCTCCCCTGACCCTCGACACCGACGAGCTGGTCATCGTGCCGTCCGGTCGGTTGCACGGCCTCGTCTGGCGGGCCCTGCCCGGGCTGACGGAGCGGGCCTTCACCGTCGTCCCCTCCGCCCAGGCCTGGATGCGGGCGGTCAGACGGCGGCGACGGCGCGACGACGAGATCCTCGTGGTGGCAGGTCCCGGGCTCGACCATGCCCGGCGTGAGGTCGAAGCCGTCGCCCGGGTCTACGACCGCAGCACCCGGCTCACCGGACGCAACGCCCGGGTGGGCGCCGTCCTCGAGCGCCTCGAAGGTGTCTCCCGGGCCCACATCGTCTGCCATGGACGGTTCCGTCCCGACAACCCGATGTTCTCCTCGCTCCTCCTCGCCGACGGTTCCCTCACCGTCTACGACATGGAGCGTCTCCGCCGGGTCCCCGAGAACCTCACCCTCCCCGCCTGCGACGCCGGTGTCAGCGGGGTCCGACCCGGCAACGAGCTCCTCGGATTCACCGCCGCCCTCCTCGCCCTGGGAGTCCGAACGGTCACCGTCCCCCAGGTCCCGATCCCCGACGACGAGACCGCGGCGCTCATGGCGGCGTATCACCGCCACCTCCGGCGAAGCTCCACCCCGCCACGAGCCCTCGCCGCGGCGATCTCCGAGGTGGCGGCGACGACGCCTTCGGGTCCGCTCCGGACGGCCATGGCGGCCTTCGTGGTGATGGGTGCGTGAAGACGTCGCGATCGTCGTATCAGGAGACGGTCGCCGCCCTCTGTTCGGGTGGGACCGGCCGGGCCGGGGGGACCGATGGTCGGTCCCATCCCAAGGGGGCGGCGGTGGGGAGCCGTGGGGGATCCCCACCGCCCTCGAACGAACGAGGGGCAGTGCACGACCCGGGCGTCCGCCCGGGTCGTCCACGCCGGGCCGGGTTCAGGAACGAAGCCGCTGCATCCGCCGAAGCGCCTCACCGAGGGTCGCCTCGTCCTTGCAGAAGGCGAAGCGGACCAGTCTGCGGCCTTCGTCGGAGACCGGGTAGAAGGCGGAGGGCGGGATGGCGGCCACCCCGACGTCTTCGATGAGATGGTGAACGAAGGTGACGTCGTCGGCGAACCCGAACCGGGTGTGGTCGGCGAGCACGTAGTAGGCGCCCTCCGGAACGGTCACCTCGAATCCGAGCTCTGCCAGGCCGGCGGTGAGGAGGTCACGGCGGCGCCGGTACCCGGCGACGAGCTCCACGTAGTAGTCCTCCGGCGCAGCCAGCGCGGCGGCGGCACCATGCTGCATCGGGTTGGGGGTGGTGAAGGTGAGGAACTGGTGGGCAGCCCGCACCGCCGCCGTCAGATGCTCCGGCCCGATCGCCCAACCCGTCTTCCAGCCGGTGAGGGAGAACGACTTCCCGATCGACGACAACGTGAGGGTCCGCTCCCACATGCCGGGGAAGGTGGCGAGACGGAGATGCTCGCCGTCGTACACCATCCGCTCGTACACCTCGTCGGTGATAGCCACCAGGTCGTGCCGGCGGCACAGGTCGGCGACCGCCGCCAGCTCGGCCCGGTCGAACACCCGCCCGGTCGGGTTGTGGGGCGTGTTCACCAGCACCGCCCGCGTACGGGAGGTGACCGCCGCCTCCAACTCATCGGCGCGGAGACGGAACCCGGGATGGTGGAGGGTGACGTACCGGGGAACCGCCCCGGACAGGGCACAGCCGACCGGATAGGCGTCGTAGACGGGTTCGAAGAGGATCACTTCGTCGCCGGGTTCGAACAGCCCGAGGAACGTGGCGGCGAGGGCTTCGGTGCAACCGGAGGTGACGGTGATCTCGGTGTCCGGATCGACGCTCATCCCCGTGTCGGTGAGCCAGCGGCGGGCGATCGCCTCCCGAAGCTCGGCGATCCCCATCGAAGGCGGGTACTGGTTCGAGGCGTGGCGGATCGCCTCGATGGCGGCCTCTTTGACGAAGTCGGGACCCTCCCAGGTCGGGTACCCCTGACCCAGGTCGACGGCGCCGTGGGCTCGGGCCAGAGCGGTGATCTCGGTGAACACGGTGCTCCCGAACGGAGCGAGGCGTGATGCGACGGACATCTCCGCAAGAGTAGAGAACACGTTCGCCGAGCCTCCGGAGGCGAGCGCCTCCAGGGGTGACCGTGATCGGGACGGGACGGTTCACAGGAGGGCGATCACCACCGGCAGGGTCACCACCGACACCAACGTCCCGGCCAGCACCGTCGTCGTCACCAGATCGGGAGCCAGGTCGTGCTCGAGGGCGATGAGGGCGGTGAACACCGCCGGCGGCATGGCGAACTGGAGGACCACCACCCCGGCCGGGACCCCCACCAACCCCGCACCCCAGACGGCACCGGCCGCCACCGCCGGCGCCGCCGCCAGCTTGATGACGAGGGTGCGGACCACGTCGCCGGACAGACGGGGGATCCCCATCTCGGAGAGCTGGATCCCGAGGGTGAGGAGCATCATCGGGATGAGGGCACCCGCCACCAGTCCGGTGGCACGGCCCAGCCAGAGGGGGAGGGTGGCGTCGGTGGTGTTCACGACGACGGCCGGGAGCGCCGCCAGGGTCATCGGGGCGCCCAACGCTCGGCGCAGCGCCACGAGGCCACCCCGCTCCTCCCAGTTGGCGGCCGCCACCCCCACCACCAGGCCGACGACGTTGACGACCAAGAGCACGATCCCGGCGAGCGCCAAGGCCTGTTCGCCGAAGGTGAACACCACGATGGCGAGCCCGAAGTTCCCGACGTTCCCGTACACCGACGTGGTCAGTCCGGCGGCGACGACGTCGGGGGGGCGCCGCAGGACCCGACCCGCCCCCACCGCCACC
>WFOA01000144.1 GCA_015488325.1 Acidimicrobiia bacterium
CCGGCCAGCCCAGGGTTCGCCGAACGAACGAGCCACCCGCCGTCGACGGGCCTTCTCCGGGGGTTCCCCTACACGAGAATCCGGAGCCTTCCCGATAGCCTGACGTCCGGCTACGTCCGATGCTGTGGCCAGGTCACCTACCAGGGAGAGTCGACATGTCATCCGACCGCCACGACTTCCAACGTGGAGCCAGGCTGCTGTTCCGGATCGGCCTCGGTCTGTTGTTGCTGTCGCTTCTGTTCCTGTTCCGGTTCGCCGTCGTCCAAGGCTGGATCGGCCCGGCCGCCCGGATCGCCTTGGGGGCGGCGGCGGGGGCGGCCCTCGTCGGGTTGGGTCTGTTCGTCCCCCGCCGGGTGTTCGCCGTCTGGTTGGAGGGCACCGGGGTGGCGGCCTGGTACGTCACCGTCTTCGCCGCCCACCGGCTGTACGGGATGTCCGACACCTCCACCGCCCTGGTGCAGCTCGCCGTCGTCTCCGCCGTCGCGGTCGGGTTGGCCGTCCACCAGCGGGCCGAAGTCCTGGCCGTCGTCGGGCTGCTCGGCGCCTTGACCGCCCCGGTGATCATCCCCGGACGGATCGTCGGGTTCCCCGGCGACTACGGCTACATCGCCGCGGTGCTGGCCGTCGCCGCCGTCCTGTACCTCCGGTCGGGGTGGGCGTTCGTGTTGGCGGCGACGGTGCTGGGCGGCGGCTTCGTCGTCTTCGTCGACCTGCTGCTGCGCCTCTTCGACACACCGGAGGCGGCTTCGAACGCCGACCTGCAGTTCGGCATCGCCGCCCTGTGGCTGGTCGGCTGGGCGGTGCCGGTGGGCGCCGCCTTGGCGGGTCGGTTCTCCGATTTCGCCCGCCGGGCGGCAGTCCCTGCGGTGGCGTCGGTGCTGGTGCCGATCCCCGCCTTCGCCGTCTCCCGGCTGATCTGGGTGGGGTTCGAACGGGATGCCGGCTGGACGGCGGTGGCGGCCGGTTTCGCCGTCGTCCACGGGTCGGTGGCGGTGGCCGACCGGGAGCGGCTGTCCCGGTCGGTGCAGGCGCTGCTGGCGGTGGTGTTCGCGTTGATCACCGTCGGGTCGTGGCTGTCGGACGAACCGTTCGTCGTCGCCTTCGCCGCCGTCGGGGTGGTGGCCGTGTTGACGGCCCGGCGGGTCCGGTTGGCGGCGTTGGAGTTGGGAGGCCACGCCGTGTCGGTGCTGGCCTGGCTGGTGTGGGTGTCGTGGCTGTCGTCGGTGTCGGAGGGCTCGTCGTGGGGGTCGGCGGCGGCGATGCTCCTGCCGCCGGCGTTGTGGGCGGCGGCGGCGGTCGACGGGTCGCCGTCGACGTTCCGGTCGGCGACCGGGGCGACCCGGGCCGGCTACGGGGTGGCCGCCCACGTGGGGGTGATGGTGTGGGCGTTGTTCGTGTTCGCCGACGTCGGGTCGGGGGCGGCGGTGACCGCCGTCTGGGGTGCGGTCGGGATCGCCGAGGTGGTGGCCGCCCGCAGTTCCCGTTCCCGGCTGGTGACGACGGTCGGGTTCGGGACGGTGCTGGTGGCGGTGGGGAAGCTGCTGCTGGTGGACATGGCGACGGTGGAGCCGGTGTGGCGGATCCTGTCGTTCGCCGGGTTCGGGTTGGCGTTGTCGGCCGTCGGCTACTGGCTGGGGTCGGGTGGCGGTGCGGCGACGGACGACGGCTCCGACGTCGCCGACGACTGATCGGCCACCGACCGCCACGGCCCGTTGAAGGGAAGGTTCCGCCGACGTCTCCGCCGCTGTTCGGCCAGACCTTCGGTGTCTCCATTCAGCCGTTCGTTCACACCGACGGCGGCGAGAAGACGACGGAGTCGGCCTCCGGACGGACGGCTACCGTGTCCATGTAAAGCACCTCGTCGGCGTCCACCTCGTAGAACGCCCCGCAGCCCGAAACGCTCTCATGCGCGGCGTCTCGGATCACGTCCGGTGCCGACCCGGTGACCACCACACCAGCACGTTCCTGTCCGACAGCGAGGCGCACCATCCAATGTGGGCTCCGGCACACCATCACCGAAACCCTGTAGGTCCACGCGTTCAGGCGCCGCAGCCGCCCATTGAAACGATCCGGCCCGACGGCACCTCACCTAAGCGTCTTCCAAGAGGTCGAGGTCGCGTAGCTGAATGAGCATGGCGTCGACGTCGTCTGCAGCCCGATCCGGCTGCAGATCTTCCAGGTTTCGGACCAGCAGGTCAATCAGATCGGCCCGTTCCGCCCCCTCCGCCAACGCCTTCCAGATCAGCATCCCGGCCGGACTGTCGGCAGCCACCAGCTCAGGGAGGCCATCGAGACCTGCCTCCTCCGGAGACAGCTCACCAACGGAGGCCTTGAGTCGTACCTTCGCCATCGCCACTTCTCGATCCGTCGGCGACCTGCCTCCATGATGGCACATGTGTGACCCCGGAGAACTCCACGCCACCCGCCACCGGCGGGACCAAAACCGTGGCCTCCCTACCATCACCGACCATGACCGTCGACGACGTCAAACAGGTGCCCCGCACCCTCTGGGGGATCCTGTACGCCGCCGGACGTGAATTCGTCGCCGACGAAGTGTCACGGATGGCGGCCGCACTCGCCTACTACTCGATCTTCGCCCTCGCCCCCCTCCTCGTCCTCGCCGTCTCCGTCGCCGGGTTCGTCTTCGGAGAACAAGCCGCCGAAGGGGCCATCCGCGAACAGCTCGTCGAAACCGTCGGCGAATCCATCGCCCAAGCCGTCGAAGGGATCCTCGTCTCCGCCTTCGAGACCCGCTTCGCCTCCGGAACCGTCGGGCTCCTCCTCGCCATGTGGACCGGATCGGCCGTCTTCCTCCAACTGCAACGGTCCCTCGACACCATCTTCCACGCCCCGCCCCACGACGTCCACGGGGCCGTCCGCATCGTCCGCCAACGCACCATCTCGTTCTTCCCCGCCCTCGGACTCGGCGTCGCCCTCCTCACCCTCCTCGCCGTCAACGCCGTCGTCGCCAACATCGGACGGCTCCTCCCCCACGAACTCGACTGGCTGCGGAGCCTCCTCCGATACGTCACCCCGGCGGCGTCGCTGCTGCTGCTCGTCGCCATCTTC
>WFOA01000145.1 GCA_015488325.1 Acidimicrobiia bacterium
CTCCCATTCCACCCGGAGACTTCGGAGCCGCAGATGGGCCAAACCTCCGGGCAGTGGGTCACCGAGGGGGCGGAGCAGCATTCGGGTTCGCCGGGCCCGAACCAGAGCCCCCAACCGTCGAAGGTCCCGCTCCCCCGCCCCGGAAGGAACCTCGGCGTAGATCCCCGGCACACCTTCGGCGAGAGCAGCCACCACCCGGGACCAGAGGGTCCGGTCGTCGCAGCGCACCACCACCAGGCGGTCCCGGTCGATCCCCACCTCCCAGGCCACCAGAGGGCAAAACCACCCCTGGACGTCGCAGACCGCCACCGGTCCGGGAACGGAGACGAGGAGGCTCAACCCGAGCCGGGTCATCCCCGTTCCCGCTGGGCCCACCAGCTCGACGACTTTGCCCGGCGCCGCCTCCAGCACCGGCATCGCCGCCATGGACTCTGTTCCCGGGACGTGGACCGTCGACACTCCGCCTCTCCCTCGGTCTCCCGGGAGGACCCCCGGGAGGACAGCATATCGAACACCTGTTCGATGTCAAACGAGGGGGTTCCATCCCTTCCACCGGTACGGCAGGATGTCTCCATGGCGATCTCGGAGGCAGCCCGCGCCGACCTCTACACTGGCCTCCGCGAGGTCCTCGGACGTGACCGAGCGGAGACACTGATGGCCTACCTGCCGACCTTCGAACCCACCGATGTCGCCACCAAGGCGGACGTAGAGAACCTCCGCCAGGAGATGGACCGCCGGTTCGACGAGATGGACCGCCGGTTCGACGAGATGGACCAACGATTCGCCCAGATCGACCAGCGGTTCGAACAGGTCGACCAGCGGTTCGCCGACGTCAACGGTCGCCTGGACCGTCTCTTCCAGACCCTGGTGGCGGGACTGTTCGTCATCATCGCGGCGATGGTGGGACTCGTCGTCCTCGCCCCCTGAATCTCCCCCTATCCCTCGTCCAGCTCGTCGATGCTGTGAGGCCAGTCGTCTTTGAGGATGCGGGAGAGGGACCGGTCGGCCAGCAATCTGCCACCGGTCTGGCATCGGGCGCAGTAGTTGGTCTCGTGGTCGGCGTAGACGATCCGCTGCACCGGCGTCCCGCAGCGGGGACAGGGTTCCCCGTACTTGCCGTGCACCGCCATGTCGGGACGGAACGCCGTCACCTTGGTCGGCCATCCCTCCCCCACCTCGGTGCGAAGTCGGTCGGTCCATTCGGTGAGGGTCTCCACCGTCGCCCGATACAGCCGTTCGACCTCCTCGACGGTGAGGGACCGCGTGCGGGCGACCGGCGACAGGCCCGCCCGCCAGAGGATCTCATCGGAGTAGGCGTTGCCGATTCCCGAGAACGACCGGGGGTCGGTGAGCGCCCGTTTCAAGGTTCGGTTCTCCCGGGTAAGGGCAGCGGAGAACTCTTCGACGGTGACTTCGAGCGGCTCCACCCCACCGCGGTTCTCCGCCTCCACCGCCTCCCGACCGGCCAACACCCACACCCCGGCCCGCCTCTTCGTCCCCTGTTCGGTGAGGATCAGGGTGCCGCCGGGAAGATCCCAGGCGGCGAGGCCCACCTTCTTCGGAACCGCCGCCCCCGGTGTGTCCTTCCAGTGGAGTCGCCCCGCCACCATGAGATGGATCACGACGAACAGGTCGCCTTCCAGCTCCCAGACGATCCGTTTGCTGAGCCGTTCCACACCGACGACCTGCTTTCCGACCACGGCCGTGTACGGCGGGTCGTAGCTCCGTAACACCGACGGTGACGCCACGCGGAACCCTTGGATCGTCTCCCCCACGACACGCCGTTGCAGCGCTTCGAGGTAGACGACGACGTCGGGGAGCTCGGGCACGGGATCCAGGGTACGGCCGGCCGACAGACACGTGCACCCCCGTGTGCAAAAGATGACGGGAACCGCCGGCTCATGCACACGGACGCGTGCGGCCGGCGCCACAATCAGATCTGTGTGCAGTGGTCTTCAGTCCTCCCCCTCAAAGACCGAATCACCGGCCTGCGTGACCCGGCGTGCCCCGAGTGCGGCGAGCAGACCCGACGCGCCCAAGGCGACGACGTAGACCACCAGGGGGCGACCCAGGGAAGCCTTCACTCCGAGCGTCTTTCCGGCGGCCAAGCTCATGGCGAACCCACCGCCGATCGCAATCGTCAACCCCACGACCGCCGGAAACATCAAGATCAGCATCTCGACCCTCCGCAGCACCCGTGTGGGCGCGCCGATCGCCACAAGCGCCCGTGTAGGACGGCCAACGGTGAGCTGGAGACCCACGACGGCCACCGACACGAACACCAACACCGCACCGAGGGCAAGCAGGATGCCGAGGTAGCGGGAGACCCAGCTCAACTCGCGACTTCCCGAGATGCCCGCCTCACCCGGAACGAACAACCGGGAACCAGGAGCAGCCCCGAGGAGCCGAAGAGCGAAACGCTCCGCCGCCTCCGGGCTGGGATCGAGGGCAGCAATGTATTCGACGGCATCCACGTCTCCAGGGTCGATCCCTACCGCACGCGGGTCGACGGCCACCATGCCGCCCGCAACGTCGATGGGCTCCAGACCCAGGTCGAGGAATCCGGTCGGTATGACCGTCACCTCCTCGCCACCGGCGCCCTGGAACGTGACCGACATGCCGGGATCCGGTTCGGGAAGGTCGGGGCCGACGAAACCTCCGAACTCTGGCTCGGGGATGAGAACCGGCCCTTCCGGACATGCCGCTATGTCGATTCGCGCGAGCTCTCGCAACGATGGACAATCGGCCAGAAGCACAGGCGAACGCTCCTCGCCTGAGGCGGCGTCGTATCCGTCCACGACCGGAAGGACCGCTCGTACGACGTCAGCACTCCCGAGTGCCTCCCGAAGGTCCCGTCCGGGCGGCACATGCTCCACTCGGACGAGCTGTTTGCCGCCGGCGTACTGCTGGGCCCTTACTTCGGCCTCGAACTGGGGTGCTCCCGACAGACCATCGAGGAACGCCCCCACGGCGATCACGGCGAACAACATCACCGCCAATCCCAGCAGGTACCGTGTCGCCGAGCCTGGATCCACCTCCAGGCGCCTGGCTGCGAGCAGGGTCTCCACCCGGGTGGCCCGACGCGCCGTCTTCGACGCGACCCACCCGACCAGAGATGAGAGACCGCCGACGAGACCCACCACGAAACCAAGCTGGATCAAATAGAGGCCGCCAGCCTGGGCCGCCACAGCCCAATCCTCGGGCAGGGCGGCGAGCAACGTCAACAGCAACAGGGTCGCCACCAGGATCACCATGGGCCAGCGGCGCGCCCTTCGTACCGCCAAAGAAGGTCTGGTCGTGGTTGGCGTGGCCACCGCCCGCAGGGTTGGCAGAAACCCGACGGCGACCGTGTACAGGCTGACGAACGCGACCACGGATCCAACCGTCGACACGGTGAGGCGGGCGTCTTCGGGGAAGAAAGACACCCCGAAGACCGGGCCGTCACCAATGACGCCGGATGCCAACCCGAACACGACGGCCCCCGCGGACGCGCCGACGAAAGCGAGGATACTCAGTTCGGTCAAGGGGATCAGTGCCGCCCGAAAACGAGAAAGCCCAAGAACACGAAGAGCCGCCAACCGTCGTTCCCGCAGACTCGCATTGACCCTGCCGGCCGCGCCCGCGATGAGGGCTAACGGCACCAACAAGACCGCCGCCGCCGATGCACCCAGGAAAACCATCCATCCCGTCTCCCGCAGATACGGCGGCAAAGCATCGGAGGTACCGAAACCCCTCAATCCCGAGGGGTTCACCAGTTCGCCCCTGTCTACTCCCACCCATGCCAGCAGCTCACCCGGGTCTGTCAGACCGATGGGTCCGATCTGCCGTACGTCGCGGCCGGTCAGGAGCTCGGCAAGGTCGGGGTTGCGGGTGGCCTCGTCGACCAGGGCCGGCGAAGCGTAGATCTGGCCTGGTCGCGGGAACTCGTCGAGGCCCGGAGGTGGATCGGTATCGCCGGCCACCGCGAACACCGTCAGCATCTGCTGCCCGACCTTCGCCACGGTTCTCGTGAACACGGCATCGGCAACCGACGTGGACTCGACAGGCGACCGAGCAGTGATCCGGTCTCGATAACCGTCGGCCACGTTCCGGGCCGACAACAATGCCAGCACGACGAACGTCGCCAACGCGATGCCCGTGATTGCCGCCAGCGCCGGCCCTAGTGAACCGGCCCTGCCACGGATCGTCCGCAGCCCGAGGCCGACGACACCCCGAAGGCGCCGTACGGTTCTCATCGCTCCTTCAACATCCCGTCGACGAGAACGAGGACCCGGTCCATGGCTTCGGCCACAAGCGAATCGTGGGTGGCGACGACCAGGGCCGTGTTCCCCCGTACCGTCGGATCGACCAGGGACTCGATCACCCTCTCGGATGTAGCCTCGTCGAGTGCACCTGTGGGTTCGTCGGCGAGAACGACGTCGGGGTCGTGCACGAGTGCCCGTGCGATCGCCACCCGCTGGGCCTCCCCGCCGGAGATCTCAGCCACCCGCCGGCTCCCGTACCGACCCACCCCCAAAGCATCGAGTTGGTCCCGGGCACGTCGCTCGGCCTCCCGGCGCGGACGTCCAGCGAGCATCAACGGCAACGCGACGTTCTCCAGCACCGTGAGTTCAGGTACGAGTTCGCCGAACTGGAAGACGAATCCGAAACGCTCGAGGCGGATCCGGCTTCGGGCTCGGTCGGAGAAGGCACTGAGCTGCGCTCCTTGGAGCCAGACCTCGCCCTCGACCGGGAGAAAGAGGCCGCAGAGGAGATGGAGCAGGGTGGTCTTGCCTGTGCCGCTCGGCCCCATGATGGCCACGGCTTCGCCGGGCTTGACGGCCAGGCTGGCCCCATCGACGACCCACAGGCCGTCGTCGCGGTACCGAAAACGCAGGTCGAGCGCCCTCAGCATGGGGTCAAGCTAGCCGGGTGGGCTCCAGAATGCTGGAGCCCACCCGGCTGCTCGGGTTGGTCGCTACGCATCGGTAGTGACCCAGCTGCTGCAGTTGTTGGGATACAACGGCACGTCCCGACACACGCGGAAGGTGATCTTCGGATTCGTCGGAGCGAGAACGAACCGCTTGACGGTGCCGCTTCCCTGCCGGTTATACAGCCTCGTGCCGGAGCCGCACGGGCCGGACCCCCAGCAGTACTCGGCGTACACAGCCATGCCATCGGCCAATGTGTCGTACACGTACATGTAGTTCGGGCTGCTGTACCACGAGGCCTTCGCCCCCGTCGTGGTCACCGACGTGCCTGATGCCAACGCAGCTCCCGATAAGAGAGCCACCAAAGCCAGCACCGCCAGTGTTGCGAGGCCAGCGCGTCTCGCCATGAGGCGCCCTCCTTTCTCCTCACAGCCCGCCGGCGCGCCCACCATGCCACACACACACACACATGTCAACCCCTTGCTCTCGGGTACCGGATCGCGGAACCCGCCAGCTACTGCACACGGATACGTCGGGGGGCGGCCATCGGGCCGCCCCCCTTGGTCGTGGGTTCGTGACGTTCAGCCTCGGGTGAGGTCCTCGAAGGTCTCCTCGAAGGACGGCGCCACCCGGCGGCGCTCGGAACGCTGCTGCGGCTTCTGTTCGGCACGGGATTCGGAGCGGCGCTCGCCTCGCTCACGACCTCCCCGGTCGCCGCCCCGGCCACGGTCGCGGTCACGCCGCTCCCGACCGCCGTCGCCCGAACGGCGCCCTTCGGAGCCGCCGCCTGACGGACCTTCCACGGGTTCGGCCAGGTCGAGGCTCAGCTTGCCGTTGCGGTCGACCTCCCGGAGCACCACCTTGACCCGATCGCCCAACTTCAGGTAGTCCTCCACCCGTTCGACCCGGCGGGACGGGTCGATCTTCGAGATGTGCAGCAGGCCATCCCGACCGGGGAGGATGTTGATGAACGCACCGAACTTGGTGATGTTCACCACCTCGCCCTCGTACGTCTTCCCGATCTCCGGTTCCGGCGGGTAGACGATCTGCATGATCCGCTGCTTGGCATCCTCCAACACCCCGCCGTCGTTGGAGGCGATCCGGACGATGCCGTAGCCGTCCTCCTCGTCGATCTCGATGGTGGCGCCGGTGAGCTCCTCCAGCTCCCGAACCACCTTGCCCTTCGGCCCGATGACCTCGCCGATCTTGTCCTTGGGGATCTGAAGCGACTCGATCCGCGGTGCCCACCGGTTCAGCTCGGGACGCGGGGCGGGGATCACCGCCTTCATCGCGTCGAGGATCTTCAGCCTCGCCCGTTTCGCCTGGTCGAGGGCTCTCGTCAGCACCTCGGACGGAAGCCCTTGGATCTTCGTGTCGAGCTGCAGGGCCGTGATCACGTTCTCGGTCCCCGCCACCTTGAAGTCCATGTCGCCGAGGGCGTCTTCCGCACCGAGGATGTCGGTGAGGGTGACGAACTCGCCGTCCTGGTGGATCAGCCCCATGGCGATCCCGGCCACCGGCTCGGAGATCGGCACCCCGGCGTCCATGAGGGACAGCGACGACGCGCACACCGACGCCATCGACGTCGACCCGTTCGACGACAGCACCTCCGAGACGAGACGGAGCGCGTAGGGGAACTCGTCCTCGGTGGGTACCACCGGGAGCACCGCCTTCTCGGCGAGGGCGCCGTGTCCGATCTCGCGTCGCTTCGGACCCCGCATGAAGCCGGCCTCACCGACCGAGAACGGCGGGAAGTTGTAGTGGTGCATGTAGCGCTTCGACTCCTCGATCCCGAGGTTGTCGAGCATCTGCTCCATCTTCAGCATCCCCAACGTGGTGATGTTGAGCACCTGGGTCTCGCCCCGCTGGAACAGACCCGAGCCGTGGGTGCGCTCCACCACACCGACTTCGACGGTGAGGGGCCGCAGATCCTCGGGTCCCCGACCGTCGAGCCGCACCCCCTCTTTCACCACCCGGTCGCGCATCATGTCCTTCAGCAGCGCCTTGAAGGCCTTCTTGACGTCGGCCTCCTGGTCTTCGTCGACACCGAGTTCGGCGATCACCTCGGCGAGGGCGGCCTCTTCTGCCTCTTGGCGCTCGTGTTTGCCGGCGATGGTGATCACGTCACGTAGCTTCGGCGCGGCCACATCCCTGACCCGGTCGACGAGCGACTCGTCGAGGGGTTCGACCCGAGGCCACTCCACCTCGACCTTCTCCACCTGGGAGAGGAGCTCGAGCTGAAGGTCGAGCGCCTGGGCGATGTAGTCCTTCGCCTCCTCCAGGCCGCGGGCGACGGTCTCCTCGTCGCTGGGGGTGTCGCCTTCGGCTACGAGGCGGAGCCCGTCGGGAGTGGCCCCGGCCTCCACCATCATGATGTCGATCACCCCGTCGGGATTCCTCCTGCCGGCTACCACCAGTTCGAACACCGACTGTTCGAGATCCTCGTGGGTGGGGAACGGCACCCAGATCCCCTTCTTCAATCCCAGCCTGACGGCCCCGATGGGCCCTTGGAACGGAATCGGGCTCACCATGAGAGCCGCCGAGGCGCCGTTGAGGGCGACCACGTCGAAGGGATTCTCGGTGTCGACCGCCAGGGTGGTGACGACCACCTGGGTCTCACACCGGAACCAGTCCTCGAAGGAGGGACGGAGGGGACGGTCGATGAGCCGGGCGGCGAGGATCGCCTGCTCGGTGGGACGCCCCTCCCGACGGAAGAACGAGCCGGGGATCCTCCCGGCGGCGTACATCCGCTCCTCGAAGTCAACGGTGAGGGGGAAGAAGTCGATCCCCTCCCGGAGACGTTTGTTGGCGGTGGCGGTGACGAGCATCTCGGTCCCGCCGAGTTTCGCCACCACCGCGCCGTCGGCTTGGGGGGCGAGTTTGCCGGTGCTGAAGACGAACTCTTTGTCGCCAATCGCACCACGTACGGTGATTTCGGGCACGGTCGTGCTCCTTTTCGTGTCGGGGAGCCCGGCCCGTTACCAGTGGTCGCCGCTCCCGCAGAGAAGCGGTGGCAACTGACAACCGGCCGGCTGCTCCGTCGTCTTGCCTTGTGGTGATCCCGACCACGAGGGTCGGAGCTCTCGTTTGGGAGGCTCCCAAACGTAGGGAGGAGCGGCGATGCCGCTCCTCCGAGAATTCAGCGCCGCAAGCCCAGCGCCGAGATCAACCTCCGGTATCGCTCGACGTCCTGACGCTTCAGGTAGTTGAGCATTCGGCGACGCTTGCCGACCAGCAGCAGCAGGCCACGCCGGCTGTGGTGGTCGTGCTTGTGCACCCGGAGGTGCTCGGTCAGGTGGTTGATGCGCTGCGTCATCAACGCCACCTGGACCTCGGGCGAACCGGTGTCGCCCTCGTGGGTGCCGAACTCGGAGATGATCTCTTGGGTGGACTTCATACGCGGAAAACCTATACGACTGCGGGGGACCGCCGCCAGTGTAGCACCCCCACCGGCCGCCCGATCTCACCCACCTCCCGGCGCCACCGCCTCCACCTCGAGCTCGACCTTCCATGCCGGGTCGAGGAGGGCGGCGACCACCACCATCGTCGCGACCGGTGCGGCCGTCCCGAACAGCTCGGCGTGGGCCCGGCCGACCTCGTCGGCGTCGGCAGGGTCGATGATGAACATCCTCGTCCGTACGACGTCCTGCGGCGCCGCCCCCAGTTCGGCCAGCGCTTCGATGGCGATCCGACCGCAGCGGATCATCTGGTCGTAGGCGGACGGGGCGACCTCCTGGCCGGACGGGGGGATGGGAGCCGTGCCCGCGACCAAGACGCGGTCTCCGACTCGTCTCGCCCGCACGAACCCGTACCGTTGCTCGTAGGGCGACCCGGACGTGACGGCGTCGCTCATCGACGATCCCCGTCGATCTCCGGTACCACACCCGACAGCACCTCCCGAGCCGTCTCGGTGTCCGCTCGGATCTGGTCGACCAGGTCGTCGACCGAGCGGAAGCGGCGCTCACCCCGCAGCCGCGACACGAACCGCAACCTCATCTCCTGGCCGTAGAGGTCACCGTCGAAGCCGATCAGATGGGCCTCGACGACCCGCCGGTCTCCGTCGAAGGTGGGACGCACACCGATGTTGACGACGGCGGGGTGGACGCTCCCCGCAACCACCGCCCAGGCGGCGTAGACACCGTCGCCGGGGACGGCGACGACCGGATCGATATCCAGGTTGGCGGTCGGGATCCCGATGGTCCGGCCCCGGCCGTCACCGGCGACGACCCGACCTCGGATCTCATAGGGACGCTCCAGGATGTCGGCGGCCTCCCCCACCTTTCCTTCGGCGATGAGCCTGCGGATCCGTGTCGACGAGATGGGATGGTCGTTCTCATTGAGCAGCTCGACGGCGACGACTTCGTATCCGCACCGTTGGCCGACACGGCGTAACGTGTCGACATCTCCGGCACGGTCGTGGCCGAAACGGAAGTCGGTCCCGACGGCGACGAGACGTGCGTCGAGACGCTCGGAGAGGACACCTTGGGCGAAGGTCTCGGGTTCCATGTCCCGGATCCGGTCGAAGGGCAGCACGCCGACCATCTGGACGCCGAGACCTTCCAGCAGTTCGATCCGCTGTTCGACGGTGGTCAACAGGGCGGGAGCGCGTCCCGGGTCGACCACCGCCAGTGGATGCGGGTGGAAGGTGAGGACGGTAGCAACCAGCCCGTCACGCCTGGACCTTCTCAGCAGCCGTTCGATGACCGACCGATGGCCCCGGTGGACCCCGTCGAACACCCCGATCGAGATCGCCGTGGGACCCGGCACCGACCACGCGAGAGGATCACCCTCCAGGACCTGTGTCATGCCAAGACCACCTCGGGGACCGCCTTCTCACCGGCTGCACGGTAGACGGCCAGCAGCCGCCCCTGTCCGTCGAGCACCCGAAAGGGGACACCGTCGGGGACTTCGGGGGCGGGACTCCGGGCGAACTTGATGCCGTGGGAGACGGCCTTCGCCGTGTCGGGACCCACCGTGACGGCAGGGAGATCCCGCAGCCCCGACGCCGGAGAGACCAGCATCTGTTCCCACCGTCCTTCGAGATCGGAGAGGGGGTGGGCCTCCTCGACGGTGATACTGCCCACCCGGGTCCGGCGCAGCGAGGTGAGATGGGCCCGCCCACCCAGGGCCGCGGCGATGTCGTCCGCCAACGTGCGGACGTAGGTGCCTTTGCCGCACACCACCCGGAAGCGAACTTCGGGGTACGGACCGGGGGCGACGTCGAGCAGCTCCAACTCGTAGATGTCGACCGGTCGGGCCTGGCGTTCCACCTCCACACCTTCCCGGGCCAGCTCGTAGAGCCTCCGGCCGTTCACCTTGAGCGCCGAGACCATCGGAGGCACCTGGAGGATCCTGCCCCGGAACCGTTCCAACACCCGTTCCACGTCGTCGGCGGTGACGTCCATCGGCTCTCGGGACACGATGGCACCGTCGGCGTCGAGGGTGTCGGTGGCGATCCCGAAGGCGGCTTCCGCGACGTACTCTTTGGGGAGGTCCTGCAGGAAGCGGATCAACCTGGTCGCCCGCCCGACCGCGACGATCACGATACCCGTCGCCATCGGGTCGAGGGTGCCCGCATGTCCCGCTTTGCGGATACCGGTGATCCGCCGTATCCCCGCCACCACGTCGTGGGAGGTGGGGCCGCGTTCTTTGTCGACGACGAAGAACCCACTAGTCACGGGGGAGCCTCACTCGGACTTCGGCGATGGCGTCCCGCGCCGTCCCCTCCCAGGTGAACCCGGCCGCGTTGTGGTGGCCTCCGCCGCCGAGGGCGACCGCCACCGCCCCCACGTCGACCCGGCCCCGGGACCGCAGACTCACCTTCACCCGGCCCCGATCGAGCTCCTTCACCAGCACCGCCACGTCCGACTCTTCGGCGATCCGGATCAGGTCGATGAGGTCGTCGGTGTCTTCCAGGCCGATCCCCCCGGCGGCGAGATCGTCGCCGGTGAGCACCGACCAGACCAACCGGTACTCGGGTTCGAGCACCGCCCGCCCGAGAACCGCCCCGGCGACGCGGAGGTACCCGAAGGGGACCTCCTCGTACACGTGACGACCGACCACCTCGGGTCGAGCACCCGCCTCCACCAGGGCGGCGGCGACCCGCAACGTCTCCGGTTTCGTGTTCGAGTACTGGAAACGGCCCGTGTCGGTGACGATCCCGGTGTACAGGGCCGTCGCCGCCTCCTCGTCGAGGGGCCACCCCAGCGCGGAGACCAGGTGGTAGACGATCTCGGCGGTTGCGGCCGCGTCGGGGACGATCAGGTCGACCGTGCCGAACCCGGTGTTGGAGACGTGGTGGTCGATGACGAGCACCGTCTCGGCGGTCGCCACCCGCGACGCCAGCACGCCCAGCCGGTCGGCCGATCCGGCGTCGAAGGTGACGAACAGCTCCGGAGCCTCGGTGACCTCGCCGGGCGGCACCAGGAGGTCGAGGGGGAGGAACCGGTAGGTACGGGGCAGGTCGAAGGGTTCGCCGAAGGAGGCTTCGACCTTCTTCCCGGCGGCACGTGCCGCGGCACCGAGGCCCAGCATCGAACCGAGGGCGTCGCCGTCGGGTCCGACGTGGCATGCGAGGGTCAGTGAGGTCGCCGAGGTCAGCAGCTCGACGGCCTGGCGGAAGGCCGGGAGGTCACGAATCATCGTCGCCTGCCCGGAGATGCCGGAGGACCGCCTCGATCCGTTCCGCCCCGACGACCGCCGGGTCAGGTCGGAACTCGAGCTCGGGGATCCGTTTCATCCGCACCTCCGATCCGACCCGGCGCCGGATCCGAGGGGTCGCCGCCGCCAGGGCGGCGCCGGCGTCCTCCAGGTCGTCGAGGTCCACCGTCGAGTAGTAGACGACGGCCCGGCGGAGGTCGGGTTTGGCGTCGACCCCGGTGATGGTGACCAGGGCGAGGCGGGGGTCTTTCATCTCCTCCACCAGCTCGGCGATGACTTCCCGCAGGATGGCGTTCAACCGGCGGACTCGAGGGTAGGGATGTTCGCTCATTGCTCCAGGTAGCCCACGCTCATCTCCAACACCTCGACCTCCAGCTGCTCGTCCAGGTAGCGCCGCACCGATTCCAGCAGACGTTCGAGCTGGGCGGCGTCGGGAGCGACCACGGCCACCCCCAACGATGCCCGCTGCCACGAGTCGTGACGTCCGACCTCGGCGACCGACAGGGACGCCATCCTCCGCATCCCCTCCACCACGGGACGGAGGACCGACCGCTTCGCCTTGAGGGAGCGGACGTCGCGTAGTCGAAGCTCGATCCGCAACGCCGCAGCATGCATCAGGTGCGTGGCACCTCGCGAATCTCGTACACCTCGATCACGTCGCCCTCCTTGACGTCGTTGAAGTTCTCGAAGCCGATCCCGCATTCGTAGCCGGAGGCGACTTCGCGAACGTCCTCTTTGAAGCGTCGGAGCGAGCCGATCTTCCCGTCGTGGATGACCACGCCGTCGCGGACGATCCGGGCCCGGGCACCGCGCTGCACCACCCCTTCGGTGACGTAGCATCCGGCCACGGTGCCGACCCGGGGGACCTTGAAGGTCGCCCGTACCTCGGCCGAGCCGAGGACGACCTCGTGTTCTTCGGGGGCGAGCTCTCCGACGAGGAGTTTCTCGATGTCGTCGAGCAGCTCGTAGATGATGCCGTAGGTGCGGATCTGGATGCCTTTCGACTCGGCTGCCCGCCGGGCCTTGCCTTCCGGACGCACGTTGAAGCCGATGATGATGGCGTCGGTGACCTCGGCGAGGGTGACGTCGTTCTCGTTGATCCCGCCGACGGCGCCGTGGACGACCTCGATGTGGCCACCTTCCCTGGTGATCTTGGCGATCGAGTCGCGCAGCGCCTCGAGGGAGCCGTGTGCGTCGGCTTTGAGGATCACCCGCAGCTCCGCCTCTTCGGTCCGGAGCTGGTCGAGGAGGTTCTGCAGCCGCTCCTGGGCGGTGGGGATCCGCTGTTTCGACGCCTTGAGCGACTCGGCCCGTTCGGCTGCGATCTTGCGGGCGATGCGGTCGTTCGGCACCACTTCGAAGTGGTCACCGGCGGTGGGGACTTCCGACCAGCCCATGATGAGCACCGGTGTCGCCGGCGGTGCCTCCTTCAGACGTTGGCCGGCGTCGTCCAACATCGACCGGACGCGACCGGCGACCGCGCCGGCGACGAAGGAATCTCCTTGGCGAAGGGTGCCACGCTGCACGATCACCGTCGCCACCGGGCCCATGCCCTGGTCGAGGCGGGATTCGATCACCACCCCCGAGGCGGGGGCCTTCGGGTTGGCCCGGAAATCCTCGAGCTGGGCGATCAGATCGATCACCTCGAGGAGCTGGCCGATGCCGTCGCCGGTCACCGCCGAGACCTCGACGGAGGGGATGTCGCCGCCGAGCTCTTCGACGATCACCCCGTGTTCGGTGAGCTGGGTCCGGATCCGGAACGGGTCGGCGCCGGGAAGGTCGACTTTGTTGATCGCCACCACCATCGGCACCCCCGCCGCCTTGGTGTGGCTGATCGCTTCGATGGTCTGGGGCATGACACCGTCGTCGGCGGCGACGACCAGGACGACGATGTCGGTGACGTCGGCTCCTCGGGCTCGCAGCGCGGTGAATGCTTCGTGTCCCGGCGTGTCGATGAACGTGATCTTGTGGTCACCGACCTGCACCTGATAGGCGCCGATGTGCTGGGTGATCCCACCTTTCTCGGTGGCGACCACGTTGGTCTTGCGGATCGCATCGAGGAGGGTGGTCTTCCCGTGGTCGACGTGGCCCATCACCGTCACCACCGGCGGTCTGGGTACCAGATCCTCGGCGGCGTCGTCGTAGACGGGGACGTCTCTGCGGGGTTTGGGTTCTTCCGCCGGTTCGGTGATGTCGACGATCACCCCGAAGGCTTCGGCGATCTCCTCCATCGCCTCGGTGGGCATCGGGTCACCTGCGCCGGCCGCCTGTCCACGCACGAGGAGGGCACGCACGACGTCGGCGGTCGGCCTACCGATGGTGTCGGCGAACTCTGCGACCGTTACCCCTCGGGACACTTCGACGATGGTGATCTCGTCGGCCTCGTCGGGTTGTTCGCGTTCTTCGGGTTCTTCGGGGGTCGGCTCTGCGGCGACCGCTCCCCCTTTCGGCTCGGCGGCTTCGACCTCGAGGGATGTCTCCTCTTGCGCTGCGGCGGTCGCAGGGGCGGTGTCCCCGGCTTCCTCGGCGAACGACATCCGGACGAGCTCGGCCGCCTCGTCGTCCACCCCCGAAGAGGCGGTCTTCACCTCGATCCCCAGGTCCCGGGCACGTTCCAGGACCTCTTTCGATTCCACTCCGAGCTCACGTGCCAGCTCGTAGACCCTCAGTTTCGCCACCTGACGCTCCGTTCTTCCCCTGCCCGCGTTCGTGTCATTCCTCGGCGCTGACCGCCTGGGGCGTCTCCTCCGGCTCGCTGTCCGCCGCTGCAGCTTCGATGGACTCGACGGCTTCGGCCGCGGCGACGGTGGGCGGTTCGCCCTCTTCCGCCGCCACCTGCGGTTCCTCCGCCGCCTCTGGCACCTCCACCGCCTCCGGGGCCTCCACTGCTTCCGACTCCTCCACCGGCTCCTCCACCGCCTCCGGCTCCTCCACCGGCTCGGCGGGAGGCGCGTCCGAGCGGATGTCGATCTTGTACCCGGAGAGGCGCGCCGCCAAACGAGCGTTCTGGCCTTCCTTTCCGATCGCGAGGGAGAGCTGATGTTCGGAGACGATCACCTCTGCGGTCTTCGTCTCCTCGTCGATCCTCACCTCTTTCACCTTCGCCGGGCCCAAAGCCTCGGCGATGAACTGTGCGGGATCTTCCCGCCACTGGACCACGTCGACCTTCTCGCCCCGCAGTTCGTTCACCACCTGACGGACCCGCGAACCACGTGCACCCACACAGGCGCCCTTCGGGTCGACGTTCGGGTCGTGGCTCACCACGGCGATCTTCGTACGATGGCCAGGCTCCCGAGCGATCCCCACGATCTCCACGGTGCCGTCGACCAGCTCGGGCACCTCGAGCTCCAGCAGACGCCGGACCAGGTCCGGGTGGCTGCGACTCACGATGATCTGGGGGCCCTTCGCCTCGTTCCGCACTTCGAGGATGAGCGCCTTGACCCGATTGCCCCGTTCCAGGCGCTCGTAGGGGATCCGTTCGGATCCCGGCATCAGAGCTTCGGCGTCACCGAGGTCGAGGATCGTGTAACGCCCGTCGACCTGCTGCACGATGCCAGTCACCAGATCACCCTCCCGGCCCTCGTACAGGTCGTAGACCTGATCGCGTTTGGCTTCCCGGAGGCGCTGGGCGATCACCTGTTTGGCGGTCTGGGCGGCGATCCGACCGAAGTCGCTGGGCGTGTCCTCCCACTCGCGTACGACGTTGCCCTCCTCGTCGAGTTCCTGGGCGTAGACGATGATCTCTCCCGAGTCGGGATCGATCGTCACCCTGGCCTCCTCGGCGGCGCCGGGACTTCGCTTGTAGGCCGACACCAGCGCGTTCGCCAGGGCGTCGAGGATGGTGTCCACGGGGACGCCACGCTCGCGCTCGAGCATCTCGAGCGCCTCCATCACCTGTGCGTCGATCCGCATTCCTGCCTCACTTCCCCGGTTTCGGCGCGCGCTCCCACCGGAACACCGTACGCGCCGACTCGATCTCTTCGTATCCCACCCGCCAAACCGTGCCTTCGACGTCGACGGCGATCCCGACCTCGTCGGCCTCGATCAGGACCCCCCTCAGGGTCTCGGCCCCGGGACGCTTCACGACCACCTCCCGGCCGACGGACTTCTCGTAATGGCGGGGACGGCGAAGCTTCCGTTCGAGGCCGGGAGACGACACCTCCAGGCGGTACGGACCTTCGATGTCCCCTTCGTCGTCGAGCAGACGAGACAGATCCTGGGAGACGGCGGCGAGGCGATCCACGTCGATCCCCCCTTCGGCATCGACGACCACCCGCAGCGTTCGGCCTTTCCCGCGCCCGGTCAGCTCGAGGTCGTCCAACTCCAGGCGCTCGGCGGCCAGGTGACGCTCGATCGTCTTCCACAGGTCTTTCGTCTTCGTCGTCATCGTGCTCTCCCCGGACGCTCGTACCATCGCGCCACACGGACCGCAGGCGGTCCAGGGTCGACGGTCCTGGTGCCCGCGGCCGCCGATGCGGTGGTCGGTGACCCCCAGCGGAGCCCACCACACATGAAGGTGGGCAGGGCGCCCACCTTCACCGTCAGCGTCCTTCGTTGTCGCGACAAGTATAACGAACGTCCCGACGACGACGGTTCACCTCGACGCCGCCGCGAACTCCTCCATGAAGCCGGCCAACACCTCGACGCTCTCGGCGTCGACCCCGGCGTACAGCGACGCTCGGCATCCACCGACACTGCGATGTCCCCGAAGCCCCACCAGGCCCGCCTCGGCGGCCTCGGCGAGGAACCGTTCCTCCGCCTCCTCGTCGGCCAACCTGAACACGACGTTGGTGTGGGACCGGTAGGCAGGCTCCACCGGGGACCGGTAGAACCCGCCGGAGGCATCGATCACCCCGTAGATGCGTTCCGCCTTGCGTCGGATCTCCTCGGCGAGGGCCCCGACCCCCCCTCGTGCTTCGATCCGCGCCAGGACCTTTCCCATCAGGTAGATGGTGAACATCGGCGGCGTGTTCCCCAGGGAACGGTTCTCGGTGTGCCAGCGGTACGAAAGGTAGTTGGGGAGCTCGCCTGCCGCCTCGACGAGGTCCCGACGGACGAACACCAACGCGGCACCAGCAGGCCCCAGGTTCTTCTGCACTCCACCGTAGACGAGGGCCGCCCGGTCCCAGTCGACGGGCCGAACCATGAAATCGGAGCTCATGTCGGCGACCACCGGCACCGTCACCTCCGGCCATTCCGGGTAGCGGATCCCGCCGATCGTCTCGTTGGTGGTGATGTGCACGTATCTGGTGCCGGCGTGGATCACGAACTCGTCGTCGGCCGGTGTGCGGCGAAAACCCTCCGCCGACCCGTCCCACGCTGCGTACACCGAACCGACACGCGCCGCGTCGGCCATCGCCTTCGCCGCCCACGCGCCGGTCACCGCGTATCCGGCGGTCAGCTCCGGCTCCAACAGGTTGAGCGCCACCATGGCGAACTGGAGGCTCGCTCCGCCCTGGATGATCGCCACGTCGACGTCGGGCGGAGCGGCGAGGAGTCTGCGTGCGGTCACGAGCACCTCGTCGTGGAGAGCCTGGTATTCCCGGCTGCGGTGGCTCATCTCGACCACCGACATGCCGGTACCGGCGTAGTCGAGAAACTCGCTGCGGACTTCCTCCAGCACGTCGTGCGGGAGGGCGGCGGGCCCAGCCCCGAAATTGTGAACCCTCATGGCGATATCGTTGCATCGTCCGTCGTCGGGACGAAACCCGGAGCCGCCGTCTCACCTCGACCGCCCGGGTAGGGTCGCGTCCATGGAGACGGCCGAGCGACGGGTGATCCGGCTGCGGAACGGCACCGCCCATCAGGTCGACGACCGCGTGGCGACGGAGGAACCCCTCGAGATCCGGCTCGCGGGTGTCCCCATCGCCGTGCTGATGAGAACGCCCGGTGCCGATCCGGATCTCATCCGCGGCTTCCTGCTCACCGAAGGAATCCTCTTGGATCCCGGTGAGGTCGGGACGCTCACCCGCCTCGACGAACACCGCTGGAACGTCGAGCCCACCGCCGACATCGACCCCGAGCGTTTCCGGCGCACCATGTTCGCCTCGTCCTCATGCGGCGTCTGCGGCAAAGCGTCGATCGACGCGGTTCGTATCGCCGCCCGGACCCTGCCCGCCGGCCCGACGGTGGACGTCGGCCGGATCGACCGGGTGATGGAGCGGCTCTCCCTCGGCCAGCCCGCCTTCTCCCTCACCGGAGGTCTCCATGCCGCCGGGGTGTTCACCGACGACGACGTCCTCGCCGTATGCGAAGACGTCGGGCGACACAACGCGGTCGACAAGGCGATCGGGGCGGCGGCGGCGCGCCGGTGGCCGGTGAGCCCCGCGATCTTGGCGGTATCGGGTCGGCTCTCCTTCGAGATCACCCAGAAGGCCGCCGTCGCCGGCGTGTCCGTCGTCGCGGGGATCTCGGCGCCGTCGTCCCTGGCGGTCGACCTGGCCCGGGACCTGGGGATGACCCTCATCGGCTTCGCCCGCCGCGGCTCGATGGTGGTGTACGCCGACGCCGACCGGGTGACCTTCTAGCGTCGCCCGAGGAGGCGGTCGAGGACGGAGAAGAACCGTTCTACGTCCCCGACGTCGTTGTAGAGGTGGGGTGACACCCGGATCGAATCCCCCCGGACGCTGACGTACACCTTCTCCGACGCCAGCTCGCCGGCGAGGCCGTCGGGTGGGCCGCCGGGGACACGCAGACCCAACATGTGGCAGGCCCGTCGGTCCGCCGGTGTCGGCTGCAATCCCCGTTCGGCGGCGAGGCGCGCGATGTGGGCGGTCGTCCCCTCGAGGGTCGCGGCGACGTAGTCGACCCCCCACTCGAGGAGCTGTTCCAGCGCGGCGATCGCCATCGGAACGAGCACGAAGTTGCTCCGTTCGCCGACGTCGAACCGGCGGGCGCCCGGCTGGAACCGGTCGGTGTATTCGACCAGGCGGGAGAAGTCCTCGGCGCCTTCCCGCACGATCCAGCCGTGTTCGATCGGGGTTCCGGCCCGACGGTGGGGGGCGGCCCACAAGAACGCGAGGCTGTAGGGGCCGAGCAGCCACTTGTACGCGGCGGCGACGAGGAAATCGGGTTCGAGCCCGGCGATGGGGAACGGCATCGCCCCGAGCGACTGGGTGGCATCCACCACGACCGCCGCCCCCGCCTGGCGGGCGGCCTCACCCACCTCCACCAGGTCGACCACCGACCCGTCCGTCCAGTGGACGTGGGGGACGGCGACCACGGCGGTGCGAGGTCCGATCGCCTCCACCACCCCCTCCGCCCAGGTCCGGTCGTCACGGCGAGGAACGGTGACGACCCGGCCGCCGGCAGCCTTCGCCGCTTCCCTCCACGCATAGACGTGGGAGGGAAACTGGTCGGCGAGCACGATGATCTCGTCTCCCGCCGACAGCTCCACGTTGGCGACGGCGACGGCGACGCCGTAGCTGACGGCGGGGATGATGGCGACACCGTCGGCGTCGTCGGGACGCCCCAAGAGCGTGGCGAAGAGACCCCGGAGACGTTCCGCGGGGACGAAGAAGTCCTCGACATCCAGCTCCCAGGGGTGTTGTAGCCGGTCCACCGCCGCACGGCCCGCTTCGGTGACCTGCCGAAGCTGGGGGGACATGTAGGCGCAGTTGAGGTAGGTGACGTCGGCGGGGATGTCGAAGAGCTCCGAGTTCATCGGATGATGTCGGCGCGGGCGGCTTCGACGAGCGCCGACACCCGCTCGACCACGTCCCCGACCTCGACCTCCTCGGTGCTCATGTCGCGGCGTACCGTCACCTCCACGGCTCCCCGTTCGAGCCCCCGGGGACCCACCGTCACCCGGAAGGGGATCCCCACCAACTCGGCGTCGGCGAACTTCACGCCGGGACGTTCGGGGCGGTCGTCGAGGATCACCTCCAGTCCGGCCTCCCGCAGCCGCCGGTCGAGGTCCTCGGCGGCCGCCATCGTCTCGGCGTCGTCGACCCGCAGGACGGTGACCACCACTTCGAACGGTGCCACCGTGACCGGCCAGACGATGCCCCGCTCGTCGTGGGAGGTCTCGACGATCGCCGCCATGGCGCGTTCCACACCGATGCCGTACGAGCCCATGATGATCGGCCGGTTCTCCCCGTCTTCGTCCTGCACGTACGCCCCGAAGGCCTCGGAGAACTTCGTGCCGAGCTTGAAGATGTGGCCCACCTCGATCCCCTTCCACAACTCCAGCGGGCTTGCGCATTCGACGCAGGGTTCCCCGCTCGAGACGGCCCGCAGGTCGGCCCAGGTGCCGACGTCGATGTCCCGTTCGACGTCGACCCCGCGGTAGTGCCAGTCGTCTTCGTTGGCGCCGGTCGTCATGTTCACCCGACCTTCGAGGGCGACGTCGGCGATGACGGGGATCCCGGTGACGCCGACGGCACCGAGGCTGCCGGGGTCGGCCCCCAACAGCTCCCGGATCTCTTCGGGGTGGGCGGGGCGCACCGACGCCGCACCGGTGGCGTCCAGCAGCTTCTGTTCCTGCAGTTCGTGGTCACCGCGAAGCAGGACGAGGGTCGGGGTCCCGTCGACGAAATAGACGAGGGTTTTGATCTGGCGTTCGGGGGCGGCGACGTCCGGATGCGCCTCGGCCAGCGCGGCGATGGTGCGCAGCCCCGGCGTGGGGAAACGTTCCAGGTCTTCGGAGTCGCCGTCGTCGACCGGGGCGAGGGCCGACACCGCCTTCTCGACGTTGGCCCGGTAGTCGCATGCGGTGCAGGTGACGATCCAGTCCTCCCCCGCCTCGCTGCGGACGATGAACTCCACCGATTCGGTCCCACCCATCGCACCCGACGAAGCCTGCACGTCGGTGGTGTCGAGCCCCATCCGGGCGAAGATGCGCCGATAGGCAGCGTGGTGGAGGTCGAACCCGACGTCGAGCCCGGAACGGTCGACGTCGAGGGTGTAGGAGTCCTTCATCGTGAACTCCCGCACCCGCAGGAGACCCGACTTGGGACGGGGTTCGTCACGGAACTTGGTGTGGATCTGGTACCAGATCTGGGGGAGGTCACGGTACGAGGACAGCTCGGCGGCGAGGATGGCGAAGATCTCCTCTTCGGTCATCCCCAACACCAGCTCCACCCCTTTGCGGTCCTCCAGCTTGAACAGGTTGTCGCCCATCAGGTCGTACCGGTCGGACTTCTTCCAGATCTCCGCCGGATGGAGGGTGGGGAGGACCACCTCTTGACCGCCGATGGCGTCCATCTCGTGGCGGATGATGTCGATGATCTTCAGCCGCACCCTCTGGCCGAGAGGCAGCATCGAATAGGAGCCGGCGGCGAGCTGGCGGATGAAGCCGCCGCGGACGAGCAGACGATGGCTGACGGCCTCGGCGTCCGCCGGGTCGTCCCGGAGCGTGGGGATGAAGGCGTGGGACCAGCGCATACCTCGACTCCGTGTTCGGTGCGGACCGCGACGGTAGCGGCCCGACGGGCTCCTGACCTAACCGTTCTCGGCGACTTCGGCGACCCGCGCCCGCCGTTCGGCCGCCCGGTTGGCGTCACCTTGGATCTCGACGAGCTGACGGCTGGTGGCGGCGGCGATCTCGGCCGCCTCCGCGTCGGCGGCGGCCAGCCGTGCCTCGACCCCTTCCGCCACGAGCCGGCGGGCTTCGTCGACCAGGGCTTCCACCATCTCGTCTTCGGAGACGACCCGCACCACCTGGCCTTTGATGAACAGGTGACCTTTGCCGCGGCCGGCGGCGATGCCGATGTCGGCTTCGCGCGCCTCACCCGGACCGTTCACGACGCAGCCCATCACCGCCACCTGGATCGGGAGTCCTTCCCGTTCCAGCGCGGCCTGGGCCTGGGAGGCGACTTCGATGACGTCGACCTCGGCCCGTCCGCAGGAAGGGCAGGCGATCAGGTCGAGGCCTTTGCGTTCTCGCAGGCCCAGGTATTCGAGGAGACTCCTCCCTGCCCTGGCCTCCTCCACCGGGTCGGCGGTGAGCGAGAACCGGATCGTGTCCCCGATGCCCTCGAGGAGGAGGGTGGCGATCCCCGCCACCGACTTGATGAGGCCTCCCGGTGGGGGACCCGCCTCGGTGACGCCGAGGTGAAGCGGGTAGTCCACCTTCTCGGAAAGGAGCCGGTATGACTCCACCATGGCCGGCACGTTCGAATGCTTGACGGAGATCTTGATGTCGCCGAAGCCCACGTCCTCCAGGTAGCCGACCTCGATGAGGGCCGACTCGACGAGGGCGTCGGGGCTGGCCGAACCGTGCTTCGCCAGGAGGTCCCTGTCCAAGGAGCCGGCGTTCACCCCGACACGGATGGGAACGCCCCGATCCTTCGCTTCACGGGCCACCGTCTTGATGTGGGATTCGTTGCGGATGTTCCCCGGGTTGAGCCGAAGGCCGTGCACCCCCGCCTCCAGGGCGGCGAGGGCGAGGCGATACTGGAAGTGGATGTCGGCGATGATGGGCACCGGCGACCGGGGGACGATCTCCGCCAACGCCTGGGCGGCCTCGGTGTCGTTGCAGGTGATGCGCACGATGTCGGCTCCGGCGCCGGCGAGGGCATAGACCTGGGCGAGGGTGGCGTCCACGTCGGCGGTTTTCGTGGTGGTCATCGACTGGACGCTGACGGGCGCGCCGCCGCCGACGGGCACGTCGCCCACCATGAGGGACCGGGTGGCCTTTCGGGGAATCATCGGTACGAATGGTAGGCCGGTTCGGCCTACAGGCGGATCGGGTTGACGATGTCCAAGACGATCGCCACGAGCCCGAGGAACGCGACGAAGGCGATCACCATCGCCGCGATGGGTGCCAGCTTGCGGATGTCGACCCGCCGGCCCGTCAGCTTCTCGTAGAGGGCAACGGCGAAATGCCCTCCGTCGAGGGGGTAGAGGGGGAGGACGTTCAACGTTCCGAGGATGATGTTCACCGAGGCGAGCAGCCCGATGAAGTTGGCGACGCCGATCTGGTCGGTCTGGGCTCCGATCTGGGCGATCCCGATCGGGCTCACCGGTCGGATCTCGTCGGGGACGTCCTGCCCGACGAGACCGCCGGCGAGGGTGGTGAGGTTCTCGGGCCGGATGAGGTTCCCGAGGGCCTGGAAGGTGAAACCGACCGACGCCCACACCTGCCGCCCGGCGATCCCGGCGGCGGTGCCCACCCCGATCGGCTCCCGCACCTGGGTGGGGCCGACCCCCAGGAAGCCCCGCACCGTGCCCGTCTCCGGGTCGCGACGTTCGGCGAGGGTGGCGCTGAGCTCCACGGTGGAGGCGTCCCGGCGGACCGTCAGGGTGATCGTCTCCCCGGGCCGCGCGGCGAGGGTGGACGCCACCTCGTCCCACGTCTCGGTGGGGACGCCGTCGACGGCGACGATGACGTCGCCGGGCCGGAGTCCCGCCAACGCGGCGGGGCTGGGCCGTGCGTCGTCGAGGGCCTCCACCACCACGGCGACCTCGTTGGTGGGAACCGGCATCCCCTGGGAGAGGTTGAGCCCGAAGAACATCACGTAGGCGATGAGGAAGTTCATGGCGACGCCCGAGAGCACCACCACCGACTTCTTCCAGAACTCCTTCTCCCGGTAGGTGCGCCCGATGTCCTCGGGCGGGACCTCTTCGAGCTGGCTCATCCCCACGATCTTCACGTAGCCCCCCAAGGGGATCACCTTGAACCCGTATTCGGTCTCGCCCCGGCGGAACGACCAGATCCTCGGACCGAACCCGAAGAAGAACTCGGTCACTTTCATTCCGGTGGCTTTCGCCGCGACGAAGTGGCCCGCCTCGTGGGCGAGGACGAAAAGGACGATGGCAGCGACGGAGAAGAAGGCGCCGAGCATGATCCGAACCCAAGCTAGCCGACGTCCGACCCTACCGACACCTCTCCCCCGGCCAACACCTCACGACATCCGCTCGACCGTCGCCGACGCCCGCCGGCGGGCGTCCCGGTCGACTTCGACGACGTCATCGACCGTGGCGATCGGCCGGATATCGACTTCGGCCAGGGTGGCTTCCACCACGAACGGGATCTCCAAGAACCCGATCTTGGCGCCGAGGAACGCTTCGACGGCGACTTCGTCGGCGGCGTTGAACACCGCCGGCGCCGAACCTCCCCGCCTCCCCGCCGCATACGCCAGGTCGAGCATGGGGAAGGCCTCCCGGTCCACCGCCTCGAACGTGAACGACCGCCCGACCAGGTCGAAGGGTTCCGCCGCCGGGCAGGGAGCCCGTTCGGGATGGGTGAGGGCATATTGGATGGGGATCCGCATGTCGGCGGCGCCCACGTGGGCCAGAAGGGCACCGTCGACGAGTTCTACGAAGGAATGTACCGCCGACTGGGGGTGGACGACGACGGCGATCCGTTCGTACGGCACGTCGAAGAGGAAACGGGCTTCGATGACCTCGAGGCCTTTGTTGGCGAGGGTGGCCGAGTCGACGGTGATGCGAGCCCCCATCCTCCAGGTCGGGTGGGCGAGCGCCTCCTCTGGGGTGACCTTTGCCAGCTCTTCGACGCTTCGGCCCCGGAACGGCCCCCCCGAGGCGGTGAGGACGAGACGTGCCACCTCCGTCGGGTCCACACCCGCCAGGAGCTGGAACAGCGCCGAATGCTCCGAATCCACCGGTACCAGCTCCCCGCCGCCGCGCCGGGACGCGTCCATCAGCACCGGACCGCCGGCGACCAGGCTCTCCTTGTTGGCGAGGGCGAGCCGGTTCCCGGCTTCGAGGGCCTGCACCGACGCCCGGAGACCCGCCGCACCGACGATCCCGTTGACGACGACCGCCCCCGGCGTCGCGGCGAGGGCGACGACTTCGTCGATCCCCCACCTCACCGGCCGACCCACCGCCCGTGAGAATTCGGCGTCGGGTGGGCCCTCGGCGACGGCGACCGTCGCCGCTGGGAACCGGGCAGCGATCTCGGCGAGCGCCGGCCGGGCTCGACGTGCCGCCACGGCGACGACCGGCCATCCCAAGGCTTCGGTGACCTCCAAGGTCTGGCGGCCGATGGATCCGGTGGCGCCGAGGACGACGACGGGACGGGTCACAGCCAGCCGAGGACCTGGAACAGGACGTAGGCGGCGGGCACCACGAACAGGAAGGCGTCGATCCGGTCGAGGATGCCTCCGTGACCGGGGAGGATCGTCCCCATGTCTTTGACGCCGAGGGAACGTTTCACCACCGACTCGGCGGCGTCGCCGAGGGGTCCGAAGACCGACACCACCGCACCCAGGACCATCGCCGACGTCAGGTCGATCGGTTCGAAGAGGGGAACGGTGGAGAGGAAGGCGGCGAGGGCGAGGGTGAGGATCACTGCGCCCACCAGCCCTTCGACGGTCTTCCGGGGCGACACCTTCGGCGCCAGCTGATGGCGTCCGAATCCCCGGCCGACGAAGTAGGCGGCGATGTCGAAAAAGGCGGTGAGGACGACCACCAGGAGCACCAGCGCCACTGCCCGTTCGGACCGTCCGATCACCACCGCGAAGGCGAGCAGGCCGGTCCACAACATCCCGAGGATGGTGAGCCCGGCGTTCTCCAGCGGTCGTTTTCTCCGTACCGCCGCGTAGAAGAGCATGATCAGGAAGACCCCGATCGCCTGAAGCCCGCCGATACCGACCGGTCCCGACACGTGAGCGGCGATGGCCGATCCCGCCACCCCGACGAACCCGAACAGGGCGACCGGCGAGTAGCCACGGGAGCGGAGGGTCCCGTAGAACTCCCCTGCTGCCACCACCATGAGGATCGTCACGAAACCGGTGAACCACGCTCCCCCAGCCAACAGACTGCCGAGGAAGAGGCCGACGAGCACCACGGCGCTGCCGACCCGCAACGCCAGATCGGAGCTTCGGGCCTGTTCGACCGCCTCCACCTCCTCTTCGCTGACGCCGGGACGTCCGGTGACGTCCTCGAAGCCGACCAACCCGGTACCCACCCCGGGGATGGGCGCTGCCACCGCCTGGGTCTCGAACTCTTCGGTGTTGGCCCGGGCGATGTCTTCGGCCAGGTCCCGATACTCCCGTGTCGTCGCTGCCAGATAGTCCTCGTGGGTGAAGTCGTCGAGACCTCCGGGTGCTGGGACCTCCCCGAGCTCGGACGGCGCCGCCCCTTCGTGGTCGCCGGAGTCGGGTTCCTCCTCGGGCCGCCGGTGGGACGTGGCGTCGGCCTCCGACACCGACGGGATGTCGTCGTCCCCTTGCATGCCGACGTCGTCGACGTCGCCGTCCTGTTCCCATGGTCGGACGAAACGCCGACGACCGCCACCTTCGTTCGGTGTCGTCGTGTGCTGGTCGTCGTCGCCCATCACACCTCGCGCAGTTCGGTTTCCTTGCGTTCCAGGAGCTCGTCGATCTGGGCGACGTAGGTGTCGGTGAGGTCCTGCAGCTCTTTCTCCGCCCGGCGGATGTCGTCGTCGGAGACCTCCCCGTGCAGGGCCTCGAGGTCGGATTTGATGTGGCGACGGACGTTACGGATCGCCACCCTGCCCTCTTCCGCCATGTGGCGGACCAGTCGGATCAGCTCGTTGCGCCGTTCCTCGGTGAGGGGCGGGAAGGCGATGCGGATGACGGTGCCGTCGTTCGACGGATTGAGGCCGAGGTCCGAGGACTGGATCGCCTTCTCGATCGCCCCCATCGACCCCTTGTCGTAGGGTTGGACGACGAGGAGCCGAGGCTCGGGCACCGAGAAGGTGGCGAGCTGTTGGAGGGGGGTGGGCTGACCGTAGTAGTCGACCATGACCCGATGGAGGATCTGAGGGTTGGCCCGTCCGGTCCTCACCGTCGTGAACTCGCCGACGACGTGCTCGACGGCCATCTCCATCTTGTGTTCGGCCTCGTCGAGCAGTTCCTCGATCATCTTCGTCTCCTCAGTGCACCAGCGTCCCGATCGGCTGACCTTCCACCGCGGCGACGATGTTGCCGGGCTTCGTCAGGTTGAACACGACGATCGGGATGTCGTGCTCGCGGCACATCGTAATGGCGGTGCTGTCCATCACCCGGAGACTCCGGGCGATCACGTCGAGATACGACACCTCCTCGAGCAGGTTGGCGTCCGGGTCGCTCTCGGGGTCGGCGTCGTAGACGCCGTCGACCCTGGTGGCCTTCAGCACCACCTCGGCTCCGATCTCTACGGCACGGAGCGCCGCCGTCGTGTCGGTGGTGAAGAAGGGGTTCCCGGTCCCGGCTGCGAAGATCACGATCCGGCCTTTCTCCAGGTGCCGGATGGCCCGCAGACGGATGTAGGGCTCGGCGAGCTGCTGCATCGTGATGGCGCTCTGCACCCTGGTGGGGACACCTTCTTTCTCCAAGGCGTCCCGGAGCGCCAAGGCGTTGATCACGGTGGCGAGCATCCCCATGTAGTCGGCGGTGGCGGGGTCCATCCCCTTGGCCGCCTGGGACACGCCCCGGAAGATGTTGCCTCCTCCGACGACCACCGCGATCTGGGTGCCGGTCGCGTGGGCTTCGGCGATCTCGCGAGCCACCCGCTTCACCGTCTCGGGGTCGATTCCGTAGCCGAGTTCGGGATCGGCGAACGCCTCCCCCGAGAGTTTCAGCAACACCCGTCTCGGCGGGCCCTCCATCAGTCGGCCTGCTCCCCCACCGCCAGCCTGGCGATGCGGCGTACGCCGATGTTCTCGCCCATCTTGGCGGCGAGCTTCGTCACGTACTCCTCCACGGTCCCTTCGAACTTCTCTTTGTTCACGAACTCCTGGTCGTAGAGCACGTGCTCACGGTAGAAGGATTCGAGACGACCCTCCACGATCTTGGGGACGATGTGGTCGGGTTTGCCTTCCGATCGGGCCTGTTTGGCGATGATCTCCCGTTCGTTCTCCACCACGTCGGCGGGGACGTCTTCGCGTCTCACCCACGACGGGTCGCCCCAGGCGACATGCATGGCCAAGTCGTTGGCCACTTCCAGGAATTCGGGGCTCTTCGCCACGAAATCCGTCTCGCAGGCCAACTCGACCAACACGCCCAGCACCGGACGGTCCGACTGGTAGTGGAGGTAGTGGCCGATGGCGCCCTCGGTGGCGGCCCGGTCGGCCCGTTTGGCGGCGGCGGCGAGGCCTTTCTCCCGGAGGATCTGGAAGGCCTTGTCGAAGTCGCCGTCGGCCTCGGTGAGGGCCTTCTTGGCGTCCATCATCCCGACGCCGGCCGCCTGACGGAGTCGCTGGATGTCCTTGGCGGTGATGTCTGGCATCGACTGCTCCTCTCTCTTCAGGCCTCTACTTCGGCTTCGGCGGCGGCGTCGGCGTTCGCCTTCTCCTCCGCTTCGGCGGCGACCTTGCCTTTGGTGGCGATCTCGCGCCCTTCGCGGCAGGCCTCCGCCATCACCGACGCCACCAGGTCGATGGACCGGATGGCGTCGTCGTTGCCGGGGATGACGAAGTCGATCGGATCGGGATCCGAGTTGGAGTCGACCAGGGCGATGATGGGGATGCCGAGCCGTTTGGCTTCCTTCACGGCGGTGGCTTCGGTGAGCACGTCGACGATGAACACCGCCTCGGGGAGCCGCTGCAGGTCGCGGACGCCGCCCAGGGTCCTCTCCAGCTTCCCCAGCTCTCGACGAAGCCGGAGACGTTCCTTCTTGGGCAGACCCTCCATCTCGCCGCTGGAGTCCATACGCTCCAACTCCTTCATGTAGAAGATCCGCTTCTGGATCGTCTGGAAGTTGGTGAGCATGCCGCCCAGCCAGCGGAAGTTCACATATGGCATCTGAGCCTCTTCGGCTCGCTCGGCGATGGCCGCCTGCGCCTGCTTCTTCGTTCCGACGAACAGCAGCACCCCACCTTCGGCGACGAGGTCCCGCACGAAATCGGCGGTCGCCTGCAGCCGCTCCAGCGTCTGGCGCAGGTCGATGATGTGGATGCCGTTGCGGTCGCCGTAGATGTACGGCGCCATCTTGGGATTCCAGCGCCTGGTCTGATGGCCGAAATGAACTCCGGCCTCCAGGAGCTGTTTCATCGTGACGCTCGCCACGATCACTCCTTTCCGGTTGCTACCTCCGTCCGTCCGGGCATCCCCATCCGGCCCCGTGGCCGGACACCCCGCATCGAGCCGGCGGCTCCACCGTGGGGGTGAGACGAACGTGCGTGATCGGACCATTGTAAGGAGGCGGCCGATCTGGGGGCAACGCCGCCCCCGACGTCAGCCGTGGCTCCGCTCCCCGATCCGGTTGCGGAGACTCATCACCGACTTGGCGTGGATCTGGCACACCCGGGATTCGGTGACGCCGAGGACCTCCCCGATCTCGGCCAGGGTGAGTCCTTCGTAGTAGTAGAGGGTGAGGACGAGACGTTCACGGTCGGGGAGCCGGTTGATGGCGTCGGCGAGGATCCGGCGGGTCTCTTCGGCCTGGAAGGCGGCTTCGGGGTTGGTTCCCCGCGGATCGGGGACGAGGTCCACCATGGCGGCGCCCCCTTCGGGGGACAGCATCTCGTCGAGGGCGACCAGACCCAACGTCGAGATCTCGGCGAGGGCGTCCTGGAGGTCCTCGAGGGGGATGCCCATGTGGTCGGCGAGCTCTTCGTCGGTGGGGGTGCGTTGCAGACGGTGCTCCAACTCCGCCATCGACCGCTCGATCTCCCGCGCCCGAGCCCGCACCGACCGGGGCACCCAGTCCAGGGCGCGGAGCTCGTCGAGGATCGCCCCTTTGATCCGGTTGATGGCGTACGTCTCGAACTTGAATCCGCGTTCGGGCTCGAACTTGTCGATGGCGTCGATGAGCCCGAAGATCCCGTAGGAGACGAGGTCGGCCTGGTCGACGTTGCGGGGAAGACCCACCCCGACCCGCCCGGCCACGAACTTCACCAGGGGCGAGTAGTGGAGGATCAACCCTTCCCGGGCTCGTTCGTCTCCGGTCGCCTTGAACCGCTCCCACAGGCCGGCGACCTCGTCGGGAGCGGTCCGGTCAGGCCCGGGGATGCGTGCGGTCATAGGTGGCTCGCAGGTGCTGGCGGGAGACGGCAGTGTATGTCTGGGTGGTGGTCAGATCAACGTGACCGAGCAGCTCCTGGACGCTGCGGAGGTCGGCACCGCCTTCGAGGAGATGGGTGGCGAAGGAGTGGCGGAGGGCATGGGGGAAGGTCCCGAGGCGGGCACGGACCACCCGTCGGATCCCCCGGGCGTCGAGACGTCCACCCTTCGCCCCGACCCACAGGGCGTCCCCCGCGTCGGGGCCGGCCAGTATCGGCCGCCCGCGAGCCTCCCAGCGGGCGACCGCCTGTCGGGCCGGTCGACCGACGGGCACGACCCGCTCCCGACCGCCCTTGCCCCGGACGTGGAGGAACTCCCCGGTGCCTTCACCGACCCGGAGTGCAGCCATCTCCGACACCCGCAGCCCGGTCGAGTACAGCAGCTCCAGCATCGCCCGGTCCCGGAGGGTGATCGGATCGTCTTCGACGAGGGCATCGAGGACGCCGATGACCCCTCGACGGGGGAGAGCCCGGGGGACCCGTTCCTCCGGCTTCGGACGGTCCACCGCCGCCGCCGGGTTGGCGACGACCAGCCCACGACGCGCCATCCATTCGTAGAAGGCCCGAACCGCCGAGGATTTCCGGGCGATCGACCGTCGGGCGTAGCCGCGTGTGTCGAGGTACGCCAGGTATCGACGGACCAGGCGACGGTCGACGGCGTCGACGTCGGTCACACCGGCCCGGCCGCAGAAGTCGAAGAACTGGCAGAGGTCTCGACGGTATGCGTCGACGGTGTGGGCCGACAGGTTGCGAACACCGCCCTGGTAGTCGAGGTACTCGTCGATGGCGGCGGTCGCCCAACCCGGTGCCGTGGGGATCGAGGTCACGCCCCGATGCTACGACGGCGGAGGGTGATGTCCGCGCATTCCGGGGGTCGCTTCGAATCGTCGGTGCCGTCCGGGCATCCGAGTTCATTCGAGCCCGTAGACGATCCCCTCTTCGATCCGCACCTTCCCCGCCGCCTCCAGACGTCCGAGCTCCACCAACCGTGCCCGGGGATCTTCGGCTTCGGCCAGAAGATCCTCCACCGGCCGACCCACCGGACCAACCTGGGTCGACAGGTCCCGGCCTGCGGGACCCAGCCTGAGGTCCAGCAGCTCGTCGAGATCGTCGAGACCGCAGATGGGATGGGCGCCGTCCTGGATGAGGCGGTTGCAGCCCTCCGAGGTGGGCCGGTCGATGTCGCCGGGGACGACGTAGACGTCCCTTCCCCGTTCCAGGGCTTCCCGGGCGGTGATGAGCGCCCCGCTCTTCGCCGCCGCCTCGACCACGATCACCGCCGCCGAGAGGCCGACGATGAGCCGGTTGCGGCAGGGGAACCTCCACGGGGCAGGGGGCGTCCCCGGCGGGTATTCAGACACCACTGCGCCGCCGCCCGCCACCAGCTCTTCGCCGAGCGTTCGGTGCTCCGCCGGGTACCAGACGTCGATGCCCAACCCCAAGACCGCCACCCCTACACCACCCGCCGCCACGCAGCCACGATGGGCGGCCCCGTCGATGCCGCGGGCCAGGCCCGACACCACCACCCTGCCCGCCGCGGCCAACCGGCGGCCGATGGCCTCGGCCACCCCCAGCCCGTAGCGGGTCGCTCGCCGGGAACCGACGACGGCGACCCCAGGCACTGGCGGCAGCGACCCTCGAACGAACAGGCCGAGGAGGGGATCTTCGGGCGGAGTCAGGTCGGCGAAGAGCTCGATGCGGGGCACGAAACGGGCACCGACGGCCTGGAGGCGAGCCGCCAGGGCGGCGGTCGAGCATTTCAACGCCTCCACGGCGTCGTCGCCCAGCCGGTACCTTCCCGCCACCAACGCCCGGACCGCGGCCGCCGCCGACCCGGTCTCGCCGAGGAGGCGACCGAGCCGGGCCGGGTCGAGCCCGGCATGGGCGAGACGCAGATGCGCCTCGTTCACCACTGCCCCCGGAAGGTCAGTGCCTCGGCGACGTGTTCGACGCCCACCGCGTCCGATCCGGCCAGGTCGGCGATCGTCCGGGCGACCCGCCGGACCCGATCGAACCCGCGGGCCGTCACCTTCCCCGCCGCCAGCGCCTCGCCGAGGAGCTTCGACGCGTCCCCTTCGATCTCCAGCGCGTCCAGCGCCGCCCTCGTCAACCGCCCGTTGGCGACGCCACGGAGCCGTTGGCGCCGTCGGGCGTCGACGACCCTGGCCCGTACGACCGCCGACGGTTCCCCGGGACGGGCGAGGAACTCGTCGGCGTCGGGCCGCCACACCTGCACCCGCAGGTCGAACCGGTCGAGCAGCGGTCCGGAGAGGCGCCGACGGTAGCGGCCCACCGCCGCCGAGGTGCACCGGCAGGACCGTTTGCGGTCCCCCCGGTATCCGCAGGGACACGGGTTGGTGGCGGCGACGAGCTGGCACACCGCCGGGAAGGTGACGGTGATGCCTTTGCGGGCGATGGTGATCGTGCCGTCTTCGATCGGCTGGCGCAGCGCGTCGAGGATCGACGGGGGGAACTCGGCGAGCTCGTCCAAGAAGAGGACCCCGCGATGGGCGAGCGACACCTCCCCCGGCACCGGCATCCCGCTGCCGCCGCCTACCAGCGCCACCAGCGAGGCCGAATGGTGCGGTGCCCGGAACGGACGGGTGCGGCTGAGCCGGGTCCGGCGGCCGGCGGCGTGGACGCAGGCGACCTCCAGCACCTCGTCCTCGTCGAGGGGTGGGAGGATGCCGGGCAGCCGCCTGGCCAGCATCGTCTTGCCCGCACCCGGCGGCCCCGACAGGAGCAGATGGTGGCCTCCGGCCGCGGCGATCTCCAGGGCCCGCCGGGCCTGGAACTGGCCGCGTACGTCGGCCAAGTCGGGGACGTCGCCGTCGGGGTCGGCGACGACCGGGGGCGGCGCCGGAGCCTGGGTCCGTCCCGTGGCCACCTCCACCGCCTCGGTGAGGGTGGTGACGACCCGCACGTCGGCGCCGGGGACCGCACCCGCCTCCCGAGCCGTCTCGGATGCGGCGATGCACGGGAGGCCCCGTTCGGCGGCGACCAGTCCGGCGGCGAGCCCGCCGGACACCGACCGCACCGAGCCGTCGAGGGCCAGTTCCCCGACGGCCACCACCCGGGCGGCCTGAGGTGGGACGATCCCGGCCGCCGAGAGGATGCCGAGGGCGATGGGCAGGTCGTAGGCGGAACCCCCTTTGGGGAGGTCGGCGGGGGCCAGGTTGACGGTGACCCGCCGGGTGGGGAACCCGTAGCCGGACGCCTGGATCGCCGAGCGGACCCGGTCGCGGGCTTCCCGCACCGCGGTGTCGGGGAGGCCCACCAGGGTGAAGGTGTTCTTGGGCTCGCCGATGAACGCCTCCACCCGGACCGGATGGGGCCGGACGCCGACGAGGGCGGCGGACGTGGTCGATGCGAAGAACATGCCACCGAACGTACGAGGTGGGTGTGACAGGACTTTCGGCCCGACCCGGGAGCCTCGACGCTGTGCTTCCATGGGAGTTCCCACACCAGGAGGACCCGTGTCCGACATCTCCGAGTTCATGACCGCCGAACACCGTGAATGCGACCGGCTGTTCGCCGAGGCAGAAGCCGCCGTCGCCGCCGGCGACTGGGAGGAGGCAACCAGCCGTTTCGACGCCTTCGCCGACCTGACGCTGCTCCACCTCCGCCGGGAAGAAGAGATCCTGTTCCCCGAGTTCGAAGCCCGCACCGGGATCACCGAGGGACCCACCGCGGTGATGCGGATGGAGCACGACCAGATGCGAATCCTCCTCGACCAGATGCGCCAGGCCCTCGTCGACCGTGACGCCGACGCCTTCCTCGGTGATGCCGAGACGTTCATGATCCTCACCCAGCAGCACGACATGAAAGAAGAACAGGTCCTGTACCCGATGAGCGACCAGGCACTGTCGGTGGACCGGGGGACGGTGTTGGGGAGGATGAAGGAGATCTGAGGTGGAGCGGCTCGTCGACGTCAGCGAACTGGAGCCGTGCGAACCCCTGGAACGGGCGCTCGCCGCCGCCGATTCGCTGCGCCCCGGCGAGTACCTGAGGCTGTTGCACCGGCGGGAACCGTTCCCCCTGTATCGGATCCTGGCCGACCGGGGGTTCACCCACCGGACGGTGCCCGGTGAACGGACCGCCTTCGAGATCTTCATCTGGCGCCGCGGCGACACCGAGGCCCGCCGGGCCGTGGACGAGGCCCTCGCCCGATGATCCCCGGCGCCGGGGACCTGCGATTCGACCGGATGCCTCCCCTCTGGGTGCCGTTACGTGCCTTCCTCGCCGCCCCCTTCCTCGGGGCGGCCGCCGGGGTGATGCTGGCCGTGGCCGGCCCGGCGGTCTTCGTCGACCGTTGGAACCGGGAGCTGATCGCCGCCGCCCACCTCGTCACCGTCGGGTTCCTGACCCTCGTCATGGTGGGGGCGATCCTCCAGGTCCTGCCCGTCGTCACCGGGGTGCCCGTCCCCGGGACCCGGTGGGTGGGGCCTCTGACCGAGGCGACGGTGGCGACGGGGGCGGTCCTCTTCGCTATTGGAGTCGGATACGGGGTGCCGGGCGCCGCCGGAGTCGGGGCGGTGCTCCTCGGGCTCGGCATCGGCGTCTTCGTCGCCGTCGCCCTCGCCGCCACCTGGCTGACCCGCCGGAACCCGACGGGCCGGGCGATGGGACTGTCGGTGCTGTCCCTGGTGGCGGTGGCCGGTCTGGGCGTCTTCCTCCTCGCCGGTCACGCCGGCTGGGTGCCCCTCCGCCGGGACCTCACCGAGGTCCACCTGGCCTGGGCGCTGGCCGGCTGGGTGGGTCTGCTGGTGATGGGGGTGTCGTTCCAGGTGGTGCCGTTGTTCCAGGTGACCCCCAACTATCCGCGGTGGCTCGAACACGCTCTCCCCGCCGTCGCCTTCACTGGCCTGGTGGTGTGGACGGCGGGACGGCTGGCGTCGGTGGGTGGGCTCGCCGCGGCCGGGAGCCTCACCGTCGTCGCCGCCTTCGTCGTCTACGCCGGAGTCACGCTGACCCTCCAGGCACGGCGGCGGCGCACACTCCGTGACCCCACCACCGACGCCTGGCGGGTGGGGATGGCCTCGTTGGCGGTGGCGGCGCTGCTGATGGGAGCCCAGAGCGCCGGGGTGATCACCCTGGGTGACACCCGCATCGGTTTCCTGTTCGGGGTGGTGGCCGTCTACGGGTTCGCCGTGTCGGTGGTGGAGGGGATGCTCTACAAGATCGTCCCCTTCCTCTCCTGGCTGCACCTCCAGAACATCGTCACCGCCGAGGGCCTGGTGGGGAAGGTGAAGATTCGGAACATGCGCCAGCTCCTGCCCCCACCGACCCGCCAGTTCGCCGCCCACCTCGCCGCCTACGGCCTGCTGTCGGTCGCGGCTGTGTTCGGCGGAGCGTGGGTGTGGCCGGCCGGGGTCGCCGTCGTCACCGACTTCGGCTGGTTGGGCGTGGCCCTCGTCGGTGTCGTCGGCCGCCATCGGGAGGATCGGGAACGGGTCCTGGCCGAGACCTGAAGCCGGGACGCCGGTAGCCTCCGGAGGCCACGACGAGGAGGGTCGGCGATGAGGTCGAGGGTTCGGAATCTGCTGGTGACGGCCGCCGCGCTGGCCGCCCTCGTCATCGTCGTCGTCGCCGTCCGCATCCTCGCCCGTCCCGTCGCCGGGTTGGTGCTCGCCGCCATCATCGTCGTCCTCGCCGTCGTCTACCGGCTGGTGCGGCGTCGGGTTCCGAAGGGCACGGTGCTGGAGCTCGACCTGGAAGGCGGCGTCGCGGAGCGGATGCCGCCGGAGCCGGTTGGTCGGGCCCTGGCCGCCGGCGCCGCCGTGATGCGGGACGTCGTCGACGCCCTCGGCGGGGCATCGGACGACCCTCGGGTCACCGCCCTCGTCGTCCGGCTCGGCAATGCCAGATTCGGGGTCGCCCAGGCCCAGGAGCTGCGAGAGGCGGTGAAGGGTTTCCGGGCGGCCGGGAAGAAGGCCTACGCCTTCGCCGAGACCTTCGGGGAGGGCCGGTCGGCCACCGTCTCCTACTACCTGGCCGCCGCCTTCGACGAGATCCACCTCCAACCCCTCGGGGAGGTGAACGTCACCGGCCTGGTCGCCCGCACCCCGTTCCTCCGGCGTCTCTTCGACCGCCTGGGGGTGATCCCCGACATGGATCACCGGCGGGAATACAAGGCGGCGATGTATCTCCTCACCGAAGACCACTACACCGCCCCCCACCGGGAAGCGACCCTGGCCATCCTCGACTCCCAGCTCTCCCAGATCGTCGCCGGCATCGCCTCGGACCGCGGACTCGACCCCGACACGGTCCACCGGCTCGTCGATGAGGCTCCCCTCCTCCCCGACCGGGCGGTCGAGTCCGGCCTGGTGGACGCCCTCTCCTACCGGGACGAGGTCTACGAACGGGCGAAGGGCGACGACGGCCATCTGCTCACCGTCGCCGCCTACCTGCGGCGGGCGGGACGGCCCCACCGGCGCGGCGCCAAGGTGGCTCTCATCTACGGCACGGGCAGCATCCACCGGGGCAGCCCCCGTTTCGACCCCCTGGGCAGGGCCAGCTCGCTGGGCGCCGACGCCGTCGCCCGGGCGTTCCGGGAGGCGGTGGACGACGACAAGGTGAAGGCGATCGTGTTCCGGGTGGACTCCCCCGGTGGCTCGGCGGTGGCCTCCGAGGTGGTACGACGGGAGGCGGTCCGGGCCCGGGAGGCGGGAAAGCCGGTCGTGGTGTCGATGGGCGACGTCGCCGGGTCGGGAGGCTATTGGATCTCCGTCGACGCCGACCGGATCGTCGCCCAGCCGGGAACGATCACCGGGTCGATCGGGGTGGTGTCCGGCAAGCTGGTCACCCATGACGCGTGGGCGAAGGCGGGGGTCGATGTCGACGAGCTCCACCTGGGCCGCAACGCCACCATGTTCACCCCCGACCGGCCGTTCTCCGACACCGAACGTGCCCGCCTCGAGGCGTCCCTCGACTTCATCTACGACGAGTTCAAGACCCGGGTGGCGTCGGGTCGTGGCCTCGACCTCGACCGGGTGGAGGAGATCGCCAAAGGCAGGGTGTGGACCGGTGAGGAGGCGCACCGGATCGGCCTCGTCGACGAACTGGGTGGTATGGAGACCGCCCTCGCCGCCGCCCGGGAACTGGCCGGGATCGAACCCGACGCGCCGGTGAAACTGGTGGAGTTCCCCAAACCCCGCAAGCTGCCCTTCCGGCCCCGCCGGGAGAACACCGAACCGGTATCCGTCCTCCTCCGCACCCTGGTCGACCTGGCCGAGGTGCCGGCGGTCGGCGCGGTGAGGATGCCGCCCCCCTTCGGCTGACCCCCGACACGGGCAGGGCCGCGGCAGCGCGAGGGTCTCATCCGGTGAGCGTGCGGATCTCCGATGCGAGCTCGTCGACGGTCAGGCCGACGAGCTGGTGGGCGGCCCGACCGGAACCTTCGAGGGGAGTCGCCAGCTTCCCGTCCGCTCCCACCCAGAGGATCCCGTCGAAGCTGACCAGGCTGTGGGTCACCCCGGTCGCTTCGACGGAGCGCTTCGACGCCGGCTGGAGGAACAGCACGAGCTCGTCGCCGACGTCGGGGGCCTGCAATCCGTTGAGTATCATCGGGGTCTCTTCACCCGTTCCGAGGTCGACGCTGGGGCCCAGGAATTCGAACGAGATCGTCCGGCCCGGCGACGCCCCTCGGAGGACGTCTTCGAGGGTCACATCCACCCGGTAGACGGTCAACGCCAGCCCTTCGAGCTCGTTCGGGTCCGTGCGTGCCACTTCCACCGATTGCACACGCCCGCTCACCACCAGAGGCGTCGCCGCCACCAGATCGGCCACCGCCGCGAACGTCTGGTCCTCGGTGGCGAATGCGGAGACCACTGCTTCACCCTCGTCCACGTCCGGACGCTCATCAACGGTGCCACTCGGCGCGCACGCAGCAGAACTCAGGCCGAGCACCACGAACAAACCCAGACAAACGGTGTTACGAAACATCTCGATCATCTCCCTCCAGGTCCCTCATCGGGGACCTCCGTCGTCTCCATGCTCATCCCCGTCTTCGGAACCGAAGAGGTCAGTATCGGGGAAGGTCAGTATCGGGCATTGATATGGCTCTGCTCATGCCACACCGTATCGAGGACACCGTTGTTGATGTCGCCGCCTCCGAGGCACCCGTAGGGGGCTAGGGTGATCCCTGAATCCTTGAACCCCACGGTGTGGACCAGTTCATGGCACACCTTCTGTCGAAGAGAGTTGGATGACTGTCCAGGATCGTTGTCGAACACTACCTGCCAGTGATCGCACCGAAACGTGTCACCAGCAACGTAGATATTGCAGGTAGCAAGACCTCCCAGCGGAGCGGGGAGATCCGACGCCCACCATGACAAGTCCACATGGGGCGTCGAGCTGTTGCAGCAGTTCAAATGGCAAGAATCCTCCGACAGCGAGAGATCCGTCTTCGCATCAAGTTCGTTCTCGGTGACGTCCTGCATCCTCCAATAGAACACCAACAGGTCCGCTGTGTCGCTCTCCGCGGTCCACCAGGTATGAGACCTGGTATCGGCATACGGTGCCCCAAACCCATGGGCCAAAGCTACAGCAGCCGGAATCATGAGTACCAGCGTGAATGTGACGAACAGCGCTCCCCGGGTCTGCCTCGTCTCGGTCACCTCCACCTGTCGGGTGAAGATGACAACCTACGGGTCGTCTCCGGTGTTCGTCTAGACCGAAACCGCCATTTGGCACTGCCGGTGCCAGATTTGGCAGTGCCAGTGCCACCCTGCCGATCGGCATCCGACACAGCGTCGAACCGCTGGTAGCCTCTTCTGGAGGAGACGACCTCAACGGGGGGGCATCGTGCGCCAGGTCAACCTCACCATCGGGAACGACCCCTACTTGCTCGAACACGTCACTCAACTCGTCACCCACACCGGCCGATCCTTTCGGCTCGACGACACCGACCACGGCTGGCGCTACCACATCGCCTACCCCGACCACCCGCCCGGACCGAACGTCGACGTGGTCCTCCTCACC